>JBDOMS010000187.1:0-7588 GCA_039831735.1 Pirellulales bacterium | reverse complement strand
CTCATAACTGTTCTTCCAAAGTAGTGGCAAAGACTCCGAGGAATTCATACGATAGCGTGTTTCTCTGTAATACACGACCTTTCAATTCTGAACCCGAGCAACTTATCTGTTTATGGACGCTATTCAACTTTCTCCCACTGATAATGTTGTCGTGATGACAAGGAGTGTATCTGCTGGAAAAATGATTTCCGTCGCAACAGGTGATGTGACGATACAGACGGCACTCAATCTTGGCCATAAGGTCGCTTGTCGCTCCATTGCCGCCGGTGAAAGAATCATCAAGTACGGTGTTGCCATAGGGTCAGCCACATGTGCAATCACACCCGGGGAACATGTTCACCTGCACAATATGAAAAGTGATTATCTTTCAACACATATTCCACCAAAAGACACTGTTTCACCAAAGGAGCAAACGAATGACTGTGATTCGTGACGATGCTTTCCTTCGCTCTGATGGCAGCAAGGGGATTCGAAACACCATTGTGGTCGTTTATCTTGTGGAATGTGCACATCACGTCGCCCGAGAAATCCAACTCCCGTACAGAAATAAAGAGGTACACCTGATTGGCTTTGGTGGATGCTATCCAAATGACTATTCACACAAGATGCTTGTCAAGCTTTGCACACACCAAAATGTTGGAGGTGTTTTACTTGTCTCTCTTGGATGTGAAGGCTTCAATCGTTCCGGATTGCTACACTCCATTCGAGAATCTGGGAGGCCATGCGAGTTGTTGGTGATCCAAGATTGTGGTGGTACTCAGTCGACCATTCATGAAGGACATCGACATGTAGAAAGCATTCTCAATCGTATTCAGGATGTGCCGCGTATTTCTTTCCATACCGCGGACCTTATCGTTGGCACCATCTGTGGTGGAAGCGATGGCACCAGTGGGATTACCGCAAATCCAGCTATTGGCCTTGCCTTTGATCGCTTGATCGAGGACGGAGCTACATGCATTTTTGAGGAGACAGGTGAACTCATTGGTTGCGAAACAATTCTTGCCAAACGTGCCACTACGAAAGCACTTAGCCAGAAACTTGTGGCATCAGTGGAAAAAGCTTCCCGCTATTATTCAACGCTGGGACACGGAAGTTTCGCCCCAGGCAATGCTGATGGCGGTCTGACGACGCAAGAAGAAAAGAGTATGGGAGCCTTTTCAAAAAGTGGCTCATCCCCCATTTCAGGACTCATCAAACCGGGAGATGTGCCACAAACACCTGGACTCTATCTTTTGGACGTTGTCCCAGATGGAGATGTCCGATTTGGTTTTCCAAACGTGAGTGATCCAGCAGAGGTGATCGAGCTCATTGCATGTGGAGCCCACATAACACTTTTTTCTACCGGTCGTGGATCTGTGGTTGGATCAGCAATCTCACCGGTCATTAAGGTGTGTGCAAACCCAGAAACATACCGAAAGCTTTCTGGTGACATGGACATTGATGCCGGGCGCATTCTCGAAGGACAGAGTTCTTTGACCAATGTTGGAGATGACATCGTACACCTTGTGCACAACGTGGCCTCAGGGGCTAAAACAGTCTCTGAATCACTTGGTCATCAGGAATTTGTCCTTGGCTATAAAACCTTTGAACCAGTTGGTCCATCCTGCCATCCTGTGACAACTGCACCTCACATATGAATTGCTTGACCACTTACAGCCAATGATGCCTCTTTGAGCGCTTCAGGCAACGTCGGATGGGCGTGACAAACTCGTGCAATATCTTCAGCAGTTGCACCAAAGTTCATTGCTGCAGCGGCTTCACCAATAAGGTCACCGGCTGATGGACCAATAATGTGAACGCCTAACACGCGATCAGACGTTGCATCTGCCAAAACTTTGACCTTTCCAATCGTCTCATTTATGGTTCGAGCTCGACCATTTGCAAGAAATGGGAAAACTCCTTTGTTGTATTGAACTCCATCCGCGATAAGTTGATCTTCCATAATCCCAACGGCGGCAATCTCCGGATGAGTGAAAACGACAGCCGGGATGAGGCTGTAGTCCACATGAGCCCAACCCCCAGTCATTCCATCAACACATGCAACTCCATCCTCCTCTGCCTTGTGGGCAAGCATTGGGCCGGGGATACAATCTCCGATTGCCCACACACCTGCTGCTGACGTCTGAAAATGATCATTCACAGGAATACATCCTTTTTTGTCAGTGACGATTCCAACAGACTCAAGGCCAATATCATTAGTGGCAGGCTGTCGACCAGTCGCTGCGAGAACTCGGTTACACGTAATCGCTTCACGACCCTCCACCTCAACAACACAGGATTCACCAACACGTCGAGCTGACGTGACGTTGGTTTGGAGACGAATATCAAGTCCTTGTTTTCTAAAGAGTGACAGGGCTTCATTGGCAATTTCAGCATCAATTCCGGTAAGAATACGATCTGCAAATTCCAAGACAGTGACCCGTGAACCAAGTCGGCGCCACACACTTCCTAGCTCCAAACCAATATATCCACCCCCAATGACAACAAGGTGCTGCGGAACCTGATCAAACGCAAGTGCCGCAGTACTCGTACCAACATACGTTCCATCAATCTCTACCCCAGGAAGTACCGTTGATCTGCTTCCAACAGCCAAAAGAATCCGAGGGGACTCCAGAACACTCATCACCCCATCGCTTGCAACGACCTCAACCTGTCCTGGCCCTGAAAGTTTCCCAACACCTGCATAACGAGTAATTTTATTTTTCCTGAGAAGAGCCTCAATCCCCTTACTGAGCGTGGCAACTACCTCATCCTTACGCTGCATCATACTGGCTAAATCAACTGTTATCTCACCAATTCGAATACCATGAGACTGAAACTCATGGCCAGCTTCCTCAAACTTATGACTCGACTCCAGGAGGGCTTTGGATGGAATACACCCAACTCGCAGACACGTTCCACCAAGCTTTTGTTCCTTTTCAACGATCCCAACATTGAGCCCACGCTGTGCTGCACGTATTGCAGACACATAGCCACCAGGGCCACCACCAACCACAATAAGGTCATGAGACGCCATGAAAAACTCTTATCCGTAAAGACTTAAGAATGTACATCATAATGAATACAGAGAGACAGCAGGGGCTCATGTGCCTGCATACGTTTACACTTCCAACATCAGTCGGCTTGGGTCTTCGATTGTATCTTTGATCCGCCTCAGAAATGTCACAGCCTCTCGGCCATCAACCAATCGATGATCATAGGTAAGCGCCAAATACATCATCGGCCTGACAACAACCTGACCATTCACCGCAACGGGCCGATCTTGAATAGCGTGAAGCCCCAAGATACCACTTTGAGGAGGGTTGATAATCGGCGTCGAAAGCATGGATCCGTAGACACCGCCATTTGAGATGGTGAAGGTGCCACCTTGAAGTTCCTCCAGCTTCAATTTGTTTGCCCCTGCCCTTTGGGCAAAATCACCGATCGTTGTTTCAATTTGAGCGAATGACAGCATCTCAGCATTTCGAATCACGGGGACGACCAACCCTTTTCCACCCCCAACCGCAATCCCAATGTCGTAATAATCACGATACACAATATGTGGTTCTCGGAATTCAGCGTTGACCTGCGGCACAGCACGCAGGGCCTCAACAGCTGCACGCACAAAAAATGACATAAACCCGAGCTTCACTCCGTAGCGATCAAGAAATTGATCCTTAAACTTTCCTCGAAGAGCCTTCACGGCCGACATATCAACTTCATTGAAGGTCGTTAGAAGCGCGGCCTCGTGCTGAGCCTCAACTAGACGCTCAGCTATCCGTTGCCGAATTGGGGAGATCAATTGATATCGCTCTTCACGGTTACCGGCAGCATTTGGCGTAAGCGAAGATGTCGTCTCTCCTGACGTGACAGCCGGAACGTGAGCAGGCACTGCTTGCGCAGCAGGGGGTGCTGCAACCGCTTTTTGAGCATCGGACTTTGTAATCCGCGACCCTGGACCTGTTGGCACCACAGTGGAGGCAGGTACACCAGACTCAGCAAGAACACGCGCTGCCGCTGGCATCACGCGAACCTCAGGGGAAGACGATGCAGAAGCATTCGGTTCTACTGATGGAGGCGGGGACGGCGTACCTGTTGCCGCAAGTTCCATATAGCCAATAACTTCGCCGACTGTTGCCCGTTCTCCTGTGGCTTTGAGTATCTTCGTGAGCGTCCCTGCACTTGGCGCCGGCAACTCCACAGTAGCCTTATCACTCTCGATTTCAACAACAGGATCATCCGTCGCAACGACATCACCCTCCTGCTTTTTCCAAATGCCAATCATTACTTCGGTAATTGACTCACCGACTTCAGGAACCTTTAATTCAAGTGCCATGATAGGAAATCTTCACATATGGGTAGGAAGTATCAACTTGTAAACGCCGCAGCAAGCAATTCATTCTGTTCTAAATCGTGGCTCTTTTTTGATCCGGTTGCCGGACTTGCCGCACTTTGTCGACAGACTCCGGAAAACGGGAAGCGATCTAACAGTTTGTCACCGAAATGAATACGAAAGAATCGCCATGCTCCCATGTTTTCAGGCTCCTCCTGAACCCAGACTGCCGGCGTCCCGGGAGCATAATTGGCAAGTGCATCCTCTAAAGAGCGACGAGGAAGCGGATACAGTTGCTCAATACGAACAATTGCGACATCGGGGCGCCCCATCTCCTGACGACGTTTTTCAAGTTCGAAGGCGACTTTACCGGAACACAACAAGATTCGGCGAACATCTTTTGAAGGCACAACTGCATCAGGTACGACCCTGTGAAATCGTCCATTCACAAACTCTTCAAGCTGTGAAACACATGCAGGATGCCGAAGGAGACTTTTGGGTGTCATGACAACAAGAGGCTTTCGCCAAACGCGGAGAACCTGACGCCTGAGGCAGTGAAAAAGCTGTGCAGGCGAGGTGGGCTGCACGACCTGAATATTATCCTTGGCGGCAAGCATCAAAAATCGCTCAAGACGGGCACTTGAATGCTCTGGCCCCATACCCTCAAATCCGTGAGGCAGCAACATTACAAGCCCGGAAAGGCGATTCCACTTGTCCTCAGCACTAATGATGAACTGATCAATAACAACCTGGGCCGCATTGACAAAATCGCCAAACTGAGCCTCCCACATTACAAGACCATCCGGGCAGTCAAGACTGTACCCATACTCAAAACCAAGAACCCCCATTTCAGACAGCGGACTGTTATAAATCTCAACCTGTGATTGATCATCCGACAGGTGCTCAAGCGGACAGAACGTCTCATCCGTAAACACATCATGAATCACAGCATGCCTGTGGCTGAACGTACCCCGCTGACTGTCTTGCCCCGAGAGACGAACCCGAAGTCCCTGTTGCGCTAAGGTGGCCATGGCGAGTGCTTCACCAGCAGACCAATCCAAAGGAACCGAACCCTCGGCCATCTTCAGACGATTCTCAAGGAATTTCTGGATTTTCGAGTGGGGCTGAAAACCCTCCGGCACCGATACAAGCCGATGAAGAAGATGCTTCAACACATCCAGCTGAACACCAGTATCAACGTCTGCAGCATCACGCTCTCGACCGCCAATATAAAACGACCAAACCCCGGCAACCTCACCGCGATGCACAAATTCATCACTTTTGGCAACTGACAACTCCGAATCGAGTTTTGCACGATGCTGTTCAGCGATTTGCATCGCCTCATCTCGGCTGATTTCTCCTAGTTTGAGAAGTTTCTCCAGATAGCTTTCATGAACGCTTGGGCGGCGCTCGATCACTCGATACAAGGCTGGTTGCGTAAACGCAGGCTCATCTGCTTCGTTATGACCACGTCTTCGAAAGCAGTACATATCAATCACAACATCCCGCTGAAATTCTCTCCTGAAATCCATGGCGAGACCAACAACCTGAGCAACGGCTTCAGGGTCCTCACCATTGACATGAAAGATTGGTATCTGAAGCATCTTGGCAATGTCTGTTGCATACATACAACTTCTCGACTCGCGCGGACCAGTCGTGAATCCAATCTGGTTATTCACTATCACATGCAACGTACCACCAGTCCGATATGCATCAAGCTCGCTGAGATTGAGTGTCTCTTGAGTGATCCCTTCTCCCACAAAAGCAGCATCACCATGAATAAGGATGGTCATTCCATTTTGACGAACAACGTCACTCTTTCGATCCTGCCGCGCACGCATGCGGCCGATCGCCACGGGATTCACAAATTCAAGATGGCTTGGATTGAAACAAAGCGTGAGATGAACATTCCGACCATTCGCCGCCTTGTAGTCTGTTGAATGCCCAAGATGATACTTCACATCACCCCTTCCAACGTGCAACTCAGGGTCAAGGTCGGCGAATTCGCGAAAGATTTTCTGAGGGCTCTTCCCCATGATATTAGCGAGCACGTTGAGCCGACCACGATGGGCCATGCCTAAAACGATGTCACCAATTTCATGGGCGGCCGCCCGCTCAATAGCCATTTCAAGCAAAGGAATGAGACTTTCTGATCCCTCCAGGGAAAAACTTTTGGCTCCAAGAAAACGTTTTTGAATAAACTCTTCAAACACCGCCGCTGTCGTCATTTGGCGATAAATACGAAGCTGCTGTCGACGATCTAATTGGGTTCGGTTTTCACAACCTTCCATCCGCACCTGCAACCACTGTCGAACCAAAAGATCATCCATGTGCATAAACTGCACGCCAATAGATCGACAGTATGTATTCCGCAGACGCTTTATAATTTGCCGCAAAGACATGGACTGCGGACCTTCGATGGTGTCTGTGGAGAAGGATCGGTCCATATCCTCTTCGGTGAGATGATAAAAACCAGGATCGAGTTCCGGCAGGCCGGGCCGTGGCCTGCCAAGAGGATCAATGTCGGCCATGAGGTGACCACGGACACGGTATGCCCGAACCAACTGATCAACACGATCCTGAAGAAAAGCAACACGATCATCTCCCTGCGAACCGACAGCAATCGGCGGAAGAGGAAGAGGCATGGGCTCACCAGCGGGTGCATCCGGCAACGCAACATCACCATTTGAGATCGCAACCGCATGACCAGACGCAATCCCATCAGGAGACACAAGCCGATCAGCTATCGACTTTGCATGAGGACGATCAGGCGACACCATTCCATTACCACCTGATCCTCCACTAGAGCCATGCATGACCGAAGACGAATCAACAGAGGCCATTTCCGGCCGAGTTTTCATCAGCGAATCAAAATAACCCCGCCACTCGGGCTCCACGCTAGTGGGATCCTGTTGATAGTGCTCAAAGAGTTCTTCTAGGAATGCAAGCGACGCCGTACCAGCAGAGTCGATGCGTTCAAGGGTGGTCACAGTCGGGTTCCGTTCATCACATTGCCAACAATAGCCGGCCTGGGCTCTCCAGATATCCTATCACTTCTTTCAGAAAACGGGCAGCCAAGGCACCGTCAATGATCCGATGATCATATGACAGCGAAAGGGGCATCATCAGCCTGGGCTCAACACGGTCTTCATGCACCATCGGCATTTTTCGAGATCGACCTACCAGCAGAATAGCAACCTCTGGCCAATTGATAATTGGCGTTGAGTATGCGCCACCTATCGCACCGAGATTACTAATCGTGAAGGTGCCACCGCG
>JBDOMS010000669.1:0-1824 GCA_039831735.1 Pirellulales bacterium | reverse complement strand
ACCACCTTAACTGGCGTGAGATCTGGCCCCTGCAGTGGCGGACAGCTGTGGGCTGGTCGAGCGGCTATCTGACATACCAGCTGTTCGCTCCAATGACATTTGCACTTTTGGTTGTCTCTGCATTCACACGTCGTTTATCAACGATCGCAAGCGGAACGTTTAGGCGAACTGCATGCCCAAGAGTCCGCTTGATACTTCCGGCATCGGCAGCAACGACTACCAGGTCATCATTTGATAACTCCATTGATCGAAAATAATTGTTGAGGACAGGTGCTGCGTAGAGATGATCAACTGGGACGTCAAAGAATCCCTGTATCTGAGCTGCATGAAGATCCATCGCCAACACCCGATCTGCTCCAGCTCGAGTGATGAGGTTTGCAACGAGTTTTGCTGTGATTGGTACTCTCCCAGCATCCTTTCTGTCCTGTCTTGCATAGCCAAAATATGGAATGACCGCAGTAACCCGGAAGGAACTTGCCCGCTTAAAACTATCGATCATCACGAGCAGTTCCATGATGTGTTCATTCACCGGTGGGCAGGTCGGCTGCACAATAAACACATCACGCCCACGGACATCCTCCTCAATTTTGCAAGAGATCTCACCATCTGGGAAGCGACCGAGAGCAATCTTTCCCATGGGTAAATTGAGATATCTGCAGATACCCTCAGTCAACGGTTCATTGGCAAGACCACTAAATATTTTGAGATCATTCATGATGTCACTCTGACGGTCGAAAGGTTCTTCAAGGCTGTGGCCACGATTTCAAGTTGTTCTGGGGTATTAACTGATAACGCCTCACTCTGATCAAGGCAGGGTACTGCGTCAACCAGTTTTCCATTCTGAAGAAGCATCCCTGGACAGTCTGTCACATAATATTCGCCAGCTGCATTATCGGGTTTGAGTTGCGATATTGCATTTAGAAGGGCGTGTGCCTCAAACACATATGTGCTCATGTTCACTTCACAAATTGTGCGTTGCGCTTCTGTGGCATCTTTCTCTTCCACAATCTTCAGAAAATTGTCTTGTGTATCACGAACAATTCTACCAAGCCCCGTCGGATCATCTGTGACAGCTGTCCCCAAGAGGCATGCATACTGTTTGTCATAGAATCGATCTAACAGGCTCATAATGCTTTGCGGTCGAAGCATGGGTGAATCACCACAAACAATGACAACTGGCCGCCTGCATACATCTGAATCACCTACAATGCTGTGACGAATAGCATCTGCTGCTGCCGCAACAGCATCACCTGTTCCGCGTTGCTCATGCTGCACCGCAAAGGAAACACCAGGCACACCACCCACAGCTTTTTTGACCATCTCAGCCTGATATCCAACCACGACAATCTGTTCACGAATGCCTGCGGATTGAAGTGCATCAACGACCCACCGCAAAAGGGGTTTTTTATGTGCCTCATAAAGAACTTTTGGAAGATCGCCACCCATCCGCGTACCTTTCCCGGCAGCAAGTATTATTGCGATCGGTGCACCACGATCCGCAGACATAAAACACCTTTTTTTCAGATATCAAGGTCAAAGCAGGGACAATACTTGGGAGGAGTCCTCCCAATGATCTTCAGGTTATACACTCTGCGTCAATAAGGAGATCCCATGTCAAAAAAAACAATTGCTATTGAGGATGAAGTCGAGGAGTCTCTGGGCTCTCTGTCTGTTTCAGCTCGACGCCTAAGAGGAGGATGCCGTGACGGTATACTTCTTATTGAACTCACTGCCGGACCAACCCACGTGTGGATCGTACCAGATCGCGGCCTTGGGATCTGGAAAATTGAAAGTGAAGGCATCGAGCGTGGTTGGCAGTCTCCC
>JBDOMS010000217.1:0-7613 GCA_039831735.1 Pirellulales bacterium | reverse complement strand
ATGCCAAGCCGGTTCCTCACGACAATTACACATGGATGAATACGTCGTACGTGCTTGGTACTCAGATGACAAATGCGTTTTCCAAGTTTGGTTGGTGCACCGCAATTCGTGGAGCGGAAAACGGAGGCAAGGTCGAAGGGCTGCCTGCTCACATCTTCAAGGCAGACGATGGTGATCAGGCTATGAAATGTCCAACCGAAATTGCTATTACAGATAGACGAGAAGCAGAGTTGTCCAAACTGGGCTTTTTGCCGCTTTGCCACTATAAAAATACTGACTACGCTGTGTTTTTTGGTGCACAGACAACCCAGAAGCCAAAGAAGTACGATCGTCCTGAAGCAACCGCAAATGCTGCGATCTCGGCCAGGCTGCCTTATATGATGGCATCTTCTCGCATCGCGCACTTCCTGAAGGTGATTGCGAGGGACAAGATCGGTTCATTTATGGAGAGACAGGACTGTGAGGACTGGCTCGAGCGTTGGATTTCAAATTATGTGTCGACGGACCCACATCCCTCTGATGACGTCAAGGCAAGGTACCCACTTGCTGAGGCAAAGATCAAAGTGGAAGAAATCCCCGGCTCACCGGGTAGTTACAATGCTGTTGCCCATTTGCGTCCATGGCTACAACTCGAAGAACTGACAACGAGCCTGCGGATGGTTGCAAAAATTCCTGCCAAGGGTAGTTAGGACTACCCTGCGTGGATTGACTTGCATTTCGTGACGCTGTGTAGTCGGTGGATAAAGTTATTCCTGTGCCTGGCTCGGTTTGTGAATTTGGCTTCTGGGATACGGTGTGATGTCACAAAACCTTTCAGAAGCTGATTCATCTGTTCCTTCCGCCGAAGCAGTAGTCGCTGACGGGACGCACGCTCCTGTTGTGGGGCGTGAAAAAGTCGTCGCTTCCAGTCTTGCTGCATTGTCAGATAGCTTTTCTGGTATCGCCTCTTCCAATCGGACGCAGGCAGAAGGACTTGTTGGGGCTCGTAGTCTGGTTGATGCCTTGAAGGCATGGGCCGCCCATCGAGTTGCGGTTGGTGAACACCTCACCCGCGCACAGTTGCTTGCAAGGATCGGACAAGACATTGCTGCCATCGACAAAGTGATGTCTAGGCAATTGGATATTATTCTTCACGCAAAGCCTCTGCAGCAGTTGGAATCTTCTTGGCGTGGCCTTGCATGGCTCATTGGTCAGGCTGACGAGGCAAATACCAGTTCCTTTGATGATGGTTCTGGGCGGTCGAGTGTCAAAGTGAAGATGCTGTCGGTGAAAAAACGAGAACTCCTAAGAGATTATGAGTCGGCGGTAGAGTTTGATCGTTCGCATTTTTGGCGAAAGGTGTATGAGGAAGAGTTTGGTATGGCAGGGGGGACGCCGTATGGACTACTTGTTGCTGATTATGAATTCAGTCATCATCCAGATGATGTGCGATTGCTCACAGGGATGTCAGAAACTGCAGCGGCATCTTTTGCTCCGCTTCTGGTGTCACCATCGGCTGAGTTAGTTGGGGCCGATCGTTATGATCAGTGCGCATTGATACCGCCTATTGATGAAACGCAACGATCACCTGCATTTACAAAGTGGCGAGGTTTGCGGGAGCGAGAGGAATCGCGTTTTGTTGGTTTGCCGTTGCCGCGTGTGCTCGCTCGGCATGTGTATGACGGTGGGCTTGGCCAGTCAGATGCCGATTGGGCCCCCGAAAGTTCATGGAAAAATCGTGATTTTCGTTATGTGGAGCAGACAGATGGTTCCGGTGGTGCAAATAAATTATGGATGAGTGGCATCTGGCCTTTTGCTGGAATAGTTGTTCGAGAGTATGGCCGCTCGGGGTGGTTTGCTGATATTCGTGGCGGATCACGTGGCGTTATGGGCGGTGGTCAGGTTGAGGGCCTTCCTGTTGAAAAGTTTTCTTCCTTTGAGCAGTCAGAATCATTCAGGGGTCCTGCTGATGCATTTTTTTCTGAAGATGTGCTTGAAGAAATGCAAAATGCTGGACTAATTCCTTTATCGAATACAGGACGAGACGGTCGTGCTGTCTTTCATTCAAATGCATCGCTCCATCGCCCCAAGGTTCATGAAAGTGGAGTCGCTACGTCAAATGAACGTATTTCGTCAATGCTTCAGTATGTGTTGTGTGTGTCTCGTTTTGCGCATTACATCAAAGTCATTATGCGGGATAAAACAGGAACGTTTTCAGAGGCGGGAGAAGTTGGCCGAATGCTGAATGACTGGATTCATCAATATGTCACTCCAGACGATCAGGCTTCAGTTGAAACACGTGCCAAACTTCCATTGCGAGCGGCGGATATCGATGTTGCTGAAGAGCCGGGAAGTGCTGGTATGTATAAAGTTATTATGAGGATGCAGCCCCACTTTCAGATAGATCATATTGACTCAACGTTGCGTCTCGTGTCCACAGTGCGACAAGCCACAGGAAAAAGCTAGCCGGTTGATTCGTAGAGGAGTTGTCAGGTCTTTGATAAAGCAAAAAGCGAACATACACAGTTTTATACGCCAGTTTCAGCAAGGAGATCATTGTGAGTGATGCGAAAGAATTATTGAGTAACGGAAAGTTGACTGAAGCCATTGAGGGCACAACGGCTCAGGTAAAGTCGGCCCCCAAGGATATGGCACTTCGTTGGCTTCTGGCTGAATTATTGATTCTCAAGGGGGAGAATGATCGTGCAGACAAGCAATTAGATGCCCTTGTCACACTGGATCCCCGTGTTGCGGTATCTGCAACGCCCATCCGGCAGCTCCTGCGAGCCGAACAGGCAAGGCGGCAGTTTTATGAAGAAGGACGAGTTCCAGCTTTTTTGGACGGTGCGACGCCAGCGATTCATCAGCGTCTTGAGTCATTTGTTTTATTGCGGGATGGAAAAGGAAAACAGGCAGGCGACATAGCCAAGCAAGCCGAGGCTGCGAGGCCTGAACTGTCTGGAAAATGCGTTGTCAACAGTGAAGAGATTAGTTTCAAGGATATTCGTGACCTTGATGATATCACGGCCAGTGTTTTCGAGGTGTTTACCTGTACTGGTAAATATTACTGGATTGATATGTCACAGGTAGAACGAATCGAGTTCGTCAAGCCAGAACGACCGCTCGACCTTATATGGCGTAAAGCGAGACTCGTTGTTCGTGAAGCTTTTGATGCAGAAGTTCACATTCCTGCAGTATATGGAAATCTTACTGGAGCAGATGATGCAACCCGTCTTGGGAGGAAAACCGAATGGATCGGAGCTGATGAGGATGCGGTGACAGGAGTTGGCCGAAGGTCATTTGTTCTCGATGGAGAAACAGAAATCGACATTATGTCAATAGAAACAATTGATTTTTCGTAAGTCGATTATGTGTTCTTGTTTACGATAATACGGTGCTCCAAAAGTTCTGGAATGACAGTTGTCATGAAATTCCCGCATATCTCTTTTGTAGCATGAACAAGTTCTGCACGATCAGTAATCTTTCGTCCGGAGCCACTTTCTCTGAGGTGCTTATCGGATGCAATAAGATGATCCGCAATTCGTAGCTCAATGTTCTCACTTCCATGATCAATAAGTTTTTGAAGAACAAACGCGTGTAAGTCTCCCATTGTGTATCCGGAATGCGTGCAGGGGCTTGCAAGGACGACCTGTTCATTTGAAATATTGTCTTGTTTCAGTGCCAGACGGTTGAAAAGCAAGGGAATGAAAAGCTCATTGGGTGCGATGCTTTCCAAATTATTGTTTGATATTACGACTGCTCCTGCATCGACACGAAAGAGTTGAAGGGCTACACCGGTATCAATTGCTTCTACGATAACCTCCGGGCTGAACTGGGATAATGATGGGTGCTCGAGGAGCATGGACAATGTCCAACTCTTTTTGTCCATGAGAGCGAGAAGTTCAGCGTGCGGCGAACCGTCAATGCCTGCAGTAATTGCTCCAAAGGTCACTTTGTGTGGCAGTGTGAGAGAGGGTGATGCGACACGAAAATAAATATTGTCTAGCGATTGAATCCGTTTATGTGCAGAAAGGCTTCCTTGCCTGTGACGTGAAAAAATATCCCATCGAAACATAATGTTAGCGTGATGGTCTTTGAGAAACTCAAGTTCATCAGGATCAGCACCTAAGAACTGTTCAGCAAAGCATTGTTGGGCGCATAAGTGCCAAAAGTTATGATGAATGGGAAGTCGCCCTGAAAAAAAAATATCATCATTGGAAAAAAAATGATGGACTTCTGCAGCCTCAAAAGCAGTCCAGTCATCATTCAAATACTCATGGGCTACGTAGTGTGGGTCAGCTTCAAGAATTTTCTTAATCAGTTGCGCAGCATGAGGATTTGTTTGAAATAGAGGAATATCAGCTTTTTGAAGTGCATGAACCGATTGCAAGGCACTACGGACGCGTGAAACGCTATCGCCCTTGGATTTACTTGCGAAGTAGCGAATGAGTGTGCGTACTGGCAGAAGGCTTGACCATCCCGGCATGCAGTTGTAGCTCACTAAAGCCAGTCCGTTTGGGGCGAGATGGTCCCTAATGATTTGACAAATACGCTTTTGCAAATCAGCACTGACCCAACTGAATACACCATGAAGTGTAATAAAATCGAATACGCCAATATCTTTGGGCAGTTCCGCAAAATCGACACAATAAACGCTCAAATTGTTGAGTTCACTTTTTTGTGACTCAGATGCGACATAGTCAGCGTGTTCTTTCAAGAAATCAACACCAACAAAATCCGCATCCGGATTTGCTGCAGCAAGTGCGAGTAACGTTTTGCCGAATCCACACCCAAGTTCGAGATATCGAAAGTTGCTTGAGGATGTGATAGAAGGTATGCCATGAAGCGATGCTGCATACTGTAGCGTAGCAGGCTCCATGAGAGGATAATATCCAGGGAGGTATGCAACATCTGTCACGTAGCCGGTAGCTGAATCTGTGTTATTCGTCATTTATGGTATGTCCGTGCTGAAAGACCTCAGATAGAAGAGGTGAGATTCAGAAAAATTTTTGTTTCTTGTTAGAATAGTGATCTTACGCAAGTTACCTTTGATGACAAAGTCAATATCGTTTTCCATGGATTATGGTTGATATGGTGAATCCATTTCCAAGAGATGATGTTCTCGTTCCAAGTTTGCTCGATCGTTTGCTTGATGACGATCCAACGGTACAAAATGAACCGCCTTGGAGGCAGACAACGATCATTCGAAATGTTCGCGAGAGTGTGTGTCGTGACCTGCGAACGCTTCTCAATTCACACCGTTGGTTGGAACATATTCCTGCATCCCTGAAGGAACTTGAAACGTCACTTGTCAACTACGGTTTACCTGATTTTCAGAGCCTGGAACTACGGCAAGGCCAGTCAGCTGTCCGACTGAGTCGACTGATTGAAGAAACTGTCCGGAGTTTTGAGCCTCGCCTTCAGGGTATACGTGTCACACCTATTGAGGGTGATACATTGATGAAGGATGGCAGTCGTACCCTTCGATTTAACATTGAAGCTGTCTTGGTGGTGGAGCCACTTCGGGAGCCTGTCTTTTTGACGTCAGAACTGAATCTAAGCAGAGGTGATTTTCAGGTGGAGGGAGACAGATGAGCGATGACATGTTGCCTTATTACGATCATGAGCTAGCGATGCTCAGGACAGCCGCAGCGAACTTCGCAAGTCAACATCCCAAAGTGGCGGGGCGGCTTGCGATTGGGGGAGATGCTTCACGGGATCCCCATGTTGAGAGATTATTGCAAGGCACTGCTTTTCTTGCAGCCGACATCCAAAAAAGGCTTGATGATGATTTTCCGGAACTATCGGATTACTTGCTTGATTTGGCATGTCCTCATTACCTTCGCCCAGTCCCGTCAATGGGCATCATTGAATGTGAGATAAGCGAAAAACATGCTTCGTTAACCGCTGGCTATCCCTTGCCTCGCGGAACAAAGTTGGATACTGAAAGAGTTGACGATGAGCAATGTACCTATCGCACCTGCTTCGATCTGACTCTTTGGCCTATTCGCGTGACCTCAGGAGCCTTGCTGGGGCCTCCATTTCGTCTTCCTATCGTACCTCCAGCCAGTACGGCCGCAGCCTTGACGCTGACACTTGAAACGCTCAGGTCAGGAGTGACCTTCAGTAAGATGCCAATCGAGCATCTGCGGTTTCACCTCCATGCAGATTTAGGTCAGTCAGTTTACGGTCTCTATGAACTCTTGCTTACACGTTGTTTGGGGATCATTTTTTCAAATGGTCCAGATGATACTGATCCAGTATTTCTTTCGCCGGAGCATCTTGTAGCGGCAGGATTTGAAGATCATGAGGCTGCACTGCCGGTTGATGGCAGAATCTTTTCTGGCTATCGCATGCTGACAGAGTTTTTTGTCCTTCCGCAGAAGTACCTCTTTATTGATATTGAAAAGATACCCCCGAAGGTGATGCAGCGTCTTGGGCCAAAGTGTGAGATTTCAATTCTGCTTTCATCATCAGATCGTGATCTTATGCGCTCGGTTTCTTCAAACACACTGCGGCTGGGATGCACCCCGGCCGTGAATCTTTTTGAAAAAACGTTTGATCCCCTCACTGTTGATGGATCCCGAAGTTCATATTGTCTCACTCCGGATGTCAGGCGGCCGCATGCAATAGAGGTATACTCCGTTGACCGTGTGATGGTGAGCAAGCCTGGTGAAGATGCAACACCAATCCAGCCATTCTATCGTCTTGCTGGGCATTGGGGCGACCAGTCATCGTCATCGAACATGGATCTTCGATGGATGACAAGGCGTAAAATGCATCGAGAACCAAGGCCGGATGGTACGATCGATGCGGCAGGTGATGTGTGGATATCGCTTGTCGACACAGATGCTGGTCAGGCGGGAACAGTTGGTCATACCGTTCACAGTCAGGGGTTATGTAGCAATCGTAATCTCCCAAGTCGCTTGCCTTTTGCGATTGGAAGACCTCGACTAACGCTTCGCGATGGTCAAGGACCAGTCGGAAAAGCGTGTTTTCTTTCGCGACCAACGCCATCCATGCGTATCCGTCCGGGAGCCAGGGCCACTTGGAAACTGATTTCTCACCTTTCACTCAACCACCTTTCGCTTGCAGGTCATCCTAACGGTGAGGCTGCACTCGCGATGCGTGAGGTACTAAATCTCTATCTTCTTGAAGATCTCGAGGACTATGAGCAAAAGCGTCGTTGGATTGAAGGGTTGCGAGATATTACAAGTCGGCAAGTCGCAGCTCGTGTAGGAGGAGCATCGGGGCAGATTTGCCAAGGTGTCGAAGTTTGTATTGAACTTGATGAAGAATGTTTTGATGACAAAGCAGAATACCTCATGTCAAGTGTTCTCGAACGGTTCTATGCTGCGTGGGTTCACATCAACAGCTTCACCCGCTTGGTCTCTACGTCGCGACAACGTGAAAGTCGTAAGGAGCAGTGGCGTTGGCCGCCACGTTCTGGTGGAAAGGTTCTTGTATGAATCAAAAAGCAACAGAAGTCACAGCTGAAGAACCAAGTGTCACCGACAGTGAGATCGTAGGGAGAATTATTGACAATCCGGCATGTTTTGATTTTTTTCAGGCGGTCCGGATTCTGAGGCAAGAATTAGATCAAGCCACTCGTCCGAATGTGCATCCAACACACG
>JBDOMS010000633.1:0-1830 GCA_039831735.1 Pirellulales bacterium | reverse complement strand
CGCTGTTCAAGGTCGGTGATGAGTGTTGTGAAGGCTTGGTCGAAGACTGGTGCTATCTCACTCATTTCGTCGGCAAGTGCTTTATGATGATCCCAGCCGTCGTGCTTTACTTCGACAAAGCGAACACCAGAATCAACAAGCCGGCGAGCGAGTAGGCACCCCTGACCAAATGAGTTGTCACCGTAGGCTTCCCGCTGTTCCTGAGACTCACCCGACAGATCGAAAGCTTGCAGCTCCTGGCTCTTCATTAATGCCAGGGCATCGTCGTAGAACCCGTTGTACGCGTTGACACTCTTGTCATCAAACTTTCTTCGAAAGTCAGCATCGAGTCCGTTCAGTAATGCGAGTCGCTTTTTTGCCTCAGAATTACTTCCAATAGATTTGACATCATTAATACCCTGAGTGGGATCTCCAATCGCAAGAGGTGCATAGCTTGATGGGAAAAACCCATTGGCTTGGTCTGAACGACGGTTGATGCACACACTTGAAGGCAGCGTTTTGCTGCTTCGCCCGAGATAGTGGGAGCCCCAGGCTCCGAGGTTGGGGTGGAGGATCGTGCCTCGTTTTTCAAAGGCAGTCCGCATGAAGTATTGTGCTGGTGCGTGGACACCAATCTTTGCCTCCATTGAGCGAATCAGACAGACGCGATCTGCCACCGTTGCAAACTTTGGAAAGAAATCAGTAACTTGGAAATCAGCGGACGTGTTAATAGATTTTGCCGGCCCTTTCGATTTTCCCTCTTTTGGGTCTAACGAGTCGATATGACTCAAGCCGCCGCTCAGCATCAACCAGATCACACGTTTTGCTTTACCAAAGGCAGCGGGTTTTAGGCCGACCGGGTCTGCGGCAGCGAGCGGTGCCGCCTGGAGGACACGCAAGCCAAACGATGTCGCGGCACAGCGTTCTACAAATTTTCGGCGAGTAAAGGTGTCAAGTGAATTGAGTAGTTGCTTCATGGTAAATTCAATCGTTAAGCAATTCGTTGGTGAATGACAGTCGGGTAAAAATTATTGAATGAATATGAACTCACGGGAGTTCAAAAGAGCCCAGACGATGTCACCAACATCGAGCCCTTGATCAAGTGCGGTGAGACACTGCTTCATGTCTTGTTCACGTGGAGGACGTGAAAGCATTGCGTGGTAGATTGCGGTGATCTGTATAGCCTGCGTGCCTTTAGACTGAGTTGCTTGTGTACTACCAGTCTGCATGGATTGCATGTTTTTTCGTTTTGCTCTGTTTTCTTTTCTGGCTGCCTTATTCCTGGTTGTCTCTTTTTTAGTTGTCTCGGTGTCTGACACTTTGCTCATCAGGCTTTTTGTGACTTCACCATTCATCATTGCCAACGATTCTGTGATCCCACCTTCAGTTGATCCGTCATCAGCAATTGCACGAGCTGACTGACCTGCGACTTGCAGAAAATGTGTGGGTGGCATTGGCTGTGGCAATTCCGAAGCCCTCAGCCATGAATCCTCACCGCGCAGTTTGGTTTTTCGTCCTTTTGTAGAACTCATGAAGAGACCGCGTCCACCATCACTGTTGGAGTCTTTTGTGCTCTGCTGCTCAGTCAGCAATGTTTTTGCAAAGGCAAAAATCTTTTCACGATCTTTTGCAATGGCTTTTTTGTCATTCTCAAATTCAAATGGAAAAACCAGACGTTCAATGCTTGGAGCATGATCTGTCTTAATCTGGTCGATCTCCGGTCCTCGTAAAAGAAGAACAATGGAGTCCCACGTTTGCTCAGCTGTCATCCGACGCAGGAGTGGGCCAGGAAATCGAAAGTCCTCGCCCTCAGGTGGCGTCATGCTAGCCTGCTGTTGGTATGTCTTTGTG
>JBDOMS010000617.1:0-1831 GCA_039831735.1 Pirellulales bacterium | reverse complement strand
GTTCAATTATTCCTGGGCGTCCGAGCATGGGCGCCTGGGTGAACTATGGGATTGGCTCTGAGTCGGAAGACCTTCCTGGTTTTGTTGTGTTGACAAGTGAAGGTGGAGGGCAAGGACAACCAATTTCTTCCCGGCAGTGGAATAACGGATTTTTGCCAAGCCGATTTCAGGGAGTGCAATTTCAATCCAAAGGCGATGCAGTGCATTACGTAAATAATCCACCAGGTGTCAATCGTGACGCTCAGGGAGAGGTGGTTGATACGGTGAATCAATTGAATCGCCTTTTCGGCCAACAACGCTTTGATCAAGAGATTGAGGGTCGAATTGCCCAGTACGAAATGGCCTTCAAGATGCAGGCGTCCGTGCCTGGGCTTATGGATGTCAGTGCTGAATCAGCAAAGACTCTTGAGAGGTATGGATGTACTCCAGGAGATGGCAGCTTTGCAGCGAATTGCCTACTTGCTCGTCGCCTCGCGGAGCGAGGCGTCCGGTTTATTCAACTCTATCATCGCGGTTGGGATCATCACGGCGGGATCGAAAAGGCATTCAAGAAAACTGCCGAAATTGTTGACCAGGGAACGGCTGCTTTGATATCCGACCTGAAGCAAAAAGGGATGCTTGAAGATACCTTGATTATTTTTGGTGGCGAATTCGGCCGGACTCCCATGGCGCAGGGGAGTGGGCGAGATCACCACATTAATGCGTTCTCGATGTTCCTTTGTGGTGGAGGCATCAAGGGAGGTGTGACCCATGGAGCGACAGATGAACTTGGCTATGCTGCAGTTGAGGATCCCGTCCACGTCCACGATGTGCACGCGACAATGTTGCACCTGTTGGGTATTGATCACAAAAAACTGACATTCAAATTTCAGGGGCGTGACTTCCGATTAACGGATGTTTTCGGACATCTCATTAAACCGATTCTGGCGTGATGCAATACCGGAGCGTGTTGCTTTGGCGAGAGTTTTCAAGCTTTTCATATTGGTAGGATATGAAAAGGCATACGTTCATGATTTTGGATTGAACGACTGATCATTCAAGGTAAGGCTTTTTCAAACACCGAGATTGCACAGTGAAGATGAACACTACGAAGAACCGAATGATTCAGACGCTCCTTGGTCTTGTCGTCTTCTGGATGCTTTGTTCCGTTGGATTGCGAGCTGAGAATCGCCCGAACATTCTGTTCTGCATTTCGGATGATCAGAGTTATGCCCATACTGGTGCGAATGGTGACCCGGTTGTGAAGACCCCAGCGTTTGATCGTGTCGCACGTGAAGGGCTTCGGTTTACACATGCATTTTGTGATGCACCAACCTGCGGGCCATCTCGATCAGCGATTCTCACCGGCCAGCATATCTGGCGTTTAGAAGAAGCCGGGAATATCCACAGCACACTGCCAGCAAAGTTCACAACCTATACGGAACTGTTGGCAGAAGCAGGATACGCAGTTGGCTTCACGGGTAAGGGATGGAGTCCCGGCCGACTGGAACCCGGTGGTCGCACGATGAATCCTGCTGGCGTTTCGTTTCAGAAACGGAAAGCCAAGCCACCATTCAAGTCGATGTCGAACACGGATTACGCTGGAAATTTTCAGGATTTCTTGGAGCAGGTGTCAGATGATCAGCCGTTTTGTTTCTGGCTGGGGACCTCCGAACCACATCGGGCCTATGAATTGGGAGCCGGAAAGAGAATAGGAAAAGATCCAGGCAAGGTCATAGTGCCACCCATATTTCCGGACAACGACATTGTCCGAAATGACATTCTTGATTATCTGGTTGAGATCGAAACCTTTGACCAGCACGTCGCTCGTGCCATTGCGATGCTCGAATCC
>JBDOMS010000154.1:0-7650 GCA_039831735.1 Pirellulales bacterium | reverse complement strand
GCCACGTCCTCTTCGAAACGGAAAGGTTCTCCAGTTGCAGTGCCGCTATTGTCCTGGCGGAAAGACGTCGCATTTATTCCTTTGCTTCTTTTCGTACTGTACGTTTGTGCCATTGTTGTCTTTCACGAAAGCCTCGGTCTCGATTGGATTGATGCAGCATACTTTGCAACATCAATAGTCACAACGGTGGGTTTTGGGGATTTCAATCTTCAGTTTGCACCATGGTGGATAAAACTGTTTGGAATACTACTCATGTTTGGTGGCATTGTGTTGATCGCGATTATTAGTTCGTTGCTTACAATCTTTATTGTGTCAGGTACGGCAGCGCAACTTCGCAACCAAATCAGGGCGAGAAGCCTTAGAGAACATATCGTTGTTTGTGGCTTGGGTCGTGTCGGCACTGCCATTGTAAGAGACCTGCGAAGACGTGGTATTGCAGTAGTTGCCGTTGATCCAAATGCGGATGACCACCAGCACCGTGAACTCAAGCTACGATGTCCGATGATCGTTGGAGACGCTACTCGAAGTACGGTTCTTGTTCAGGCTGGAATTCACAGGGCGAGGGCACTTGTTGTTTGCACAACAAACGATGCATTGAATCTCGAGATCGGACTCGTTGCACAGACGATCCGCGAAGTTCAATTGCCAACTGAGCCGATGCGTGTTGTATTGCGATGTTTTGACAACAAATTAGCTCAACGTATTCACCGTGTGTCAAAAAACTACACGCTGCTCTCGGAATCGAAAATCGCATCACCAGCCTTTGTGGAGAAGACTCTTGCTCATGCCATGACGTGAGAGTGGCCAAGAGAAGCCTGTGCAAAACGTGCTATTTTCCGTCTGTTTTCGTGTATTTTTGTTCGCCTTGATCTGAAGCCTGTCTTTTCTCTATTTTCCCGACACAACCTTTCTCAGCAGCCAAGGAGGGCATGCGCATGAGCCGTATTGGAGAGATGCTTAAGGGCCTACAAAGGCAAAACTATTTTGGCTGGTTCCAGAAGTTGTATACACCTAGGCTGCGCGAGATCAGTGGCTTACTTGTTGTCATGGCAGCTGTACTCAGCTGGCGACTGTATACCACGAGTGAACAGGCCGATGCCCAATCACCCGTAGAAGACTCGGTCACTCAAGAGACGGTAAACCATGAGTCAATCATGGCGATGGTGAACGGTGTGGAGATTACGCGCAAAGAGGTGGTCCATGCTTCTTTGAGTCGCTATGGAGAAAATATTTTAGAGGCTCTTGTCAACCGAGCCATTATTGAACAGGCATGTGAACGTCATCAGATATCTGTATCTGCAGCAGATGTCCAAGCTGAGATAACGGCGATGTCACAACGATTTAATGTCCCACGTGATCAATGGATCGAATTGATTCGAAAAGAGCGAGGGATTGAACCTCAACAGTATGCCGATGATATTGTTTGGCCAATGCTTGCACTACGGCGCCTTGCGCGCGCTTCGATTGAACCGAGTGATACAGAATTAGGAAAAGCATTTGAAAACCGTTTTGGTCCAGCAATCAAAGCAAGAATAATCGTGCTTCCAACGTTGAAAGCAGCAGAAAAAATCAGAGCATTAGCCATCGCAGCCCCAGATGACTTTGGCGGACTCGCACGTCAGCATTCGATTGACGTTGGGAGCGCTAGTGCAAATGGATGGGTGCAACCGATTCGACGTCATTCAGGGGATACTTCTTTTGAAAAGGTAGCCTTCCAACTTGAAGAAGGTACGATATCGGACATTGTGCAGGTAGCCGATCAATTCATTTTTCTAAAGTGTGAAGGAAGATTGCCTGCGGCAGACGTGACACTCGCAGAGGTTCGTCCACGACTCATGGAGGAACTTCGTGAGGAGAAAAGTCGCCGAGCCTCCAAAGAGGTTTTCAGAAAGGCACAAGATGCTGCCGTTATCCAAAACGTAATGAATGATCCGGCGAAGCGTTCAGTCCAACCAGGTGTTGCAGCATTGGTGAATGGTGTCGCGATCAAGATGAGAAAGGTGGAAGATGAATGTATCGATCGACACGGCGAAGAGGTGCTTGAGATTCTCATTACGCGATCCATTGTCAATCAGGCACTCCAACGCCAGCGAAAGAAAGTGACACAAAGCGACATGGATGCTGAGATCATTCGTGCGGCTGAGTCGCTGGGTTTTCGAAAGTCTGATGGGTCAGCAGATACTGCTGCGTGGCTGGAGAGGGTTGCCAAGGAAGAAAAAGCATCTCTTGAGTACTACATTGAGGATATTGTTTGGCCTACAGTTGCCCTCAAAAAATTGATCGGCCCTGTTCCAGTGACACGTGAGGATCTTGATAGAGCGTTCGAGGCGACATTTGGTGCTCGCTCACGTTGTAGAATGATAGTTCTTGATACCCAGCGACGAGCCCAGGAGGTTTGGCAACTCGCGAGACAAAATCTCACGGTGGAGATGATCGGTGACTTAGCCGAGCGTTATTCTGTTGATCCAACAAGTCGAACATTGAGAGGAGAAGTTCCACCCATTCAGCGATACGGTGGTCAACCAACACTCGAGCGAGAAGCATTTGCCCTTAAGACAGGTGAATTATCAGGTGTTGTTCAAGTGGCTGATCGGTTCCTTGTCCTGTATTGTGAGGGGTATACCAAGCCAGCAGATGTTAGTTTCGATGAAGTAAAAAGTGAACTTCATGCGGATATCCTTGAGAAAAAACAACGTATTGAGATGGCCCGACATTTCACACATCTCCGTGGTGGAGCGGCTATTGATAATTATCTTGCTGGTACAAGTCAGTCTCCTGTTGGGCAGCACGATACTCCAAATTCACAAAGAAAAGCTCTCCCGCCCACAAACCTCTCACAAGCAGAACTTGATGAATTGACACGGCCACGTGTAGGCAGTCGAAAGGCAAAAGAACAGGGTTCTGGTGTTGTACCGGCTTCTCGAGAAGTATCCATTCCCTAGGATACAGAGATGAGAGAGCAAAACGGGTAGACGTTTTGTCTCAGGCAAAAAGAGACTGAATAACCTTCCCTTTACCATCTTCAGTTGCATAAAAGGGACGACTTTCAACCTCATAGACTGTCTTAGGGCTCACGCCCATAGCCCTAAACAATGTGGCATGAAGGTCCGTAATCGTGACAGGGTTTTCAATGGCTATGCATGGTCGTTCGTCGGCTGTCTTCCCATAAACAAAACCCTGTTTCATGCCTCCTCCAAAAAGGACAACACTTGAGCCACCAGTAAAATGCCGGTGTTGGCCATAGTGCTCAGGTTTCTGTAAAAAGTCTTTTGGTGATTTCGCCTGATCATTGGCCGTCGATCCAGGCTGACCTTCGGTGATCATGTCACGACTAAACTCACTGGCAATCACAACAAGGGTTCGATCGAGCAAGCCTCGGTTTTCAAGATCGTGGATCAATGTCGCAATAGGACGATCAATTTCTTTGTGCATTCGGACGAGTGTTTCATGACCACGCTCGTGGGTATCCCAATGTTTGAATGGTATGTATTCCGTTGTTACCTCGACATAGCGAACACCCTGTTCGACAAGACGACGAGCTAGCAGGCAACCACGACCAAATCGGCCAGTATTATATTGCTCTTGAACGTCTTGAGGCTCACGAGCTATGTCAAATGCATCTCGTTCTTTTGAACCAAGAAGTTGATGTGCTTTTTCTAGACTGTTGAGCATCGATTGCTGATGATAGTCACTTGTGAAAGCAGTGTGGGGTGAAGACTGAAGTATTTTCTTAAAGTGTTTGTAGCGGGAGTTAAAACGATTTCCATCCATTCCCTTCGGAGGCCGAACAGCTAAAGCCGCTTGTTCGGGATACGGAAGGTTCATCGGACCAAATTCACTCCCAAAAAAACCACCTGTCGTAAATGCCTTAATCTCTTCATTCTCCCCAATGCCCTCGAGACGCTGACCAATATTTACAAAGGCTGGCATAACAGTGTTCCGAGCGCCGAGCACTCGACCTATCCAAGAACCAATATGTGGACATGCCACAGTTTGTGGGGGTATATAGCCAGTGTGCCAATGATACTGGTGTCGTGAGTGAAGAATACTGCCAAGGTCGGGTTGCACATGCGATCTGATGAGAGTTCCCCGGTTGAGAATCCCTGCAATCTGAGGCAGTCCGTTGCAGATTGATACTCCATCTATGGATGTTGGCATGGAAGGGAAAGTGCTGATGACATCAGGGACGGCTAAACCTGGCTCAAAAGGTTGATATTTTTTTGGATCAAATGTGTCAGGAGCGGCCATTCCGCCTGCCATCCATAGAACAATAATCGCATCAGCGGTTGGTTGAGGGTGTGTGATGGCATGGCCTTCAGTTGTTTGTGCAAGACCTCTTGGTTCAGGGAGTGCGAGTGTTGCTGAAGCAGCACTGGCAAGGCTGCATAACAGTTCACGTCTATTTTGCATTTGATTGTCCCTTTATCGAATAAGTTGGAATTCCGGAAGCATGACAATCGCCCACATCAGATCAGCAATATCTGATTCACGGCACGTTTTTCCAAGAAGATCGTATGCTGCAGCATATTCTGAACTCGTTGGTGAACGGGCAAGTGCTGTTAAGAACACCCTTTCAATGATAGCCTTTGAATCTGAACCATACTGTGAGAAAAGTGCTGAAGCACCAGATAGAAACTCATTGTTCAGGGATTCATTATTACTGAGTTGCAGAGCCTCAAGCGTCGTGAGCTGTGTTGGCCGATTCGTGACAACCTGATCACGGTTTGGGCGACCGAGTGCCGCCATGAGCCGAGTGGCTTTTATGAGTGAGGCTCGTACCATGGGGATGGTTTTTGGAGAACAAACATACTGCAAAGAGCCTGCAAAACTTTTTTCACCTGTTTTCCAAATAGATTGGTTTTTCACAATAATCGCAGATGTCCAACCAATATCTTGATTCGCAGCAAACCGTCCACGTTTGTTTGGTGTGGCAGTGGTCCACTGCCAGCTGTCGTCTGTGCCGTAGGTCTGAATGGTCTCATCTTGATCTTTTAAGGCAATTTCTACACGAAGTGCAGCAGGACCTCCTGCTGTAGCATTTGCCGCTGTCACAACAATCGTATTTTTCCCCGAGTGAAGCACATTGGTAATCATTGCCATTGAGGCATCAGACCAATTGTGACTGGCTACGATTTTTTTATCATTAATGAAGATAGTTCCTTCGTTATCTGTCGCGATGACAGCAATCGCATGCTCAGGAGGTTTTGCTAAATCAATTGTTTTCCTAAATGTAAGTTTCTCTCCTGGTTGAGAAGAAGCCAATGCATTGGACCAAATCCACTTCGATTTTGGTCGGATGAGAATCGGTGTAGGGGAATCAAATCGTGTCACCATTGCATCATGTTTTTTGGGAGCTGCTCCAGTGAGTTGCCAGATAGCATCGGTAAGCTGCTCAGCAGTCATGCGTCGAGGCAACGGACCCCGGAAAACATATCGGGAGGATTCTGGCAGATTGTGGATCGCAGGTGTTGCTGCACCGTATGCTTCTGATGAACAAATCAAGTTGAGCACATGTTTGATATTCCAATGAGAGTCTACGAGCTCATGAGCCAGCATATCGAGGAGATCTTCACTCCATGGGGGCATGCGAAGCGCATCAACTGGGTGGACAAGACCCCGTCCCATAAGTCGAGCCCAGAGCCGGTTCACGAGATTACGGGATAACCAACCGTTGTCTGGGTGTGTGATGAGTGTGGAAAGTTGTCTGAGACGCTCCGACGGTAACGCTTCGGGATCAATCTGTCCCAACTGACTAAAAAGCCATGCCGGACGCGCAGTGTGTCCAGTCGCTTTTTCACAACGATGTAACTCCAGCGGTGTCTCTGATACTACTGCAGCTAATTCGTATGTTTGTTTGAGTGTCCAGCGGTCAACAAAAGAGTCGTGACAACTGGCACATTTGAGATTAATTCCAAGAAACGTCTGGCCAATATTTTGGGCGAATTGGATGGGCACCGTTTGGCTTGCGTTGACCGTCCCTCTCCAAACAATGCCATCAATAAAACCTCTTGATTCGTCAGTTGGATCAATAATCTCACGAACGAATTGATCATACGGTTTATTTTCCATCAGCGATCTATGGAGCCACGTTGTGATCTGTCGACGGCCGCCTGTGATAAAGCCAGTGCCGCTGTAATCATTCCGAAGAAGGTCATTCCAAAATGATAACCAGTGTTCCGTATACCGCAGTTTCTCTGACTCACTCAAGAGTTCTTCAACAAGATGATGACGTTTGTTGGGGTGAGTATTTGCAATAAATGTGCGCACAACCTCTGGTGTCGGAAGAAGTCCAATAAGATCGAGGCTTACTCGCCGTACAAATGTACGGTCGTCACTTTTTGATGGTCGCTCGATGTTTTTTTCTTTGAAATAGTGATCAATGATTCGATCAACTGGATTATCACGACCATTTTGAATTGGTGCTAAAGTAATCATTCGTAGTTTTAGAGGAGGTTCCCACGTGTTGGTTTCAAAGACAAAACTACTTTCCCAATTTGCGCCTTCATCGATCCAGAATTTGAGGAGATCAATATCTTGTTGAGACAATGGAGTATTGTCACTCGGCATGCGATAATCGGGATCGCGGCTCGTGATGCGAGCGATAATCTCACTCTTGTCTGAATCACCGGAAATGAAACCAGGAATTTCTGAGTCGCCGCCTCGAAGAAAATCCTCCCGCGAATTGATTGAAAATCCACCTTGGCGAGCATCACCTGCATGACACTCACCGCATTTCTTCTTGAGGAGAGGGACGACCTCATGTACGAAATCTACAGCAAACGCTTGCCATCCTTGAAGAAGGGCAGCAATCATGCACGCACAATAAAGGATACCGCACAGATTACTTTTTCTTTCGGAAGCGGCCATCTCGTCTGTTTCCCTTCGAGAGAGTGTATGCCAATAGATCAAGCACCTCGTCTCTGTTGAGTTGATCGAGGAGACCTTTTGGCATGAGTGACTCTGTGCCAGGAAAAATCTCGTCAATCATGTTCCTCTGAATCGTTACAAACTTGGTGGCATCCTCAGGATCTGTCACGATAACAAGTTGTTGATCGGTGTCAGAAATGATTCGACCGGTAATGACTTTGCCATTGACTGTTTGAACAATACTCGATTTGTATTGATCACTGACGACCTTGCTGGGATCGACAATCGCTTCAACCATATCTTTGATCTGAAACCGACCACCAGCCTGTGTGAGGTCCGGGCCCGTTGCACCACCATCTTCACCAAACCGGTGACACACGATACACCGGGCTGCTGCAAATGCTCGCTTCCCATTTTCAAAATCTCGTGTATTTGGCCCAAGGCCTTTTGTAGTGGCAGCAAGAACGTCTTCGAGCGTCCAGGTCTGACCTGGGCCGCGAGGCTTTGGAAGTGGTGGAGGAACGTAAGGCTTGCGTACACCAAGTGTTTCCAGCGCCATTTTTTCCGTATCAGTGAGGTGAGCAAGGCTTTCATTTTCGATGTTTGACAGAAATTTTCGGTAACTGTTTCCACCGGCCCAGTTGCGAGCCTTTGCAAACCACTCGTAGTAGTGTTTTCGATCGGTGTTCGACCACAACTCCTTTTCACCTACTGTTCGAAGAACATATGCATAGTGGAGTTGTAGAAGGTCTCCTCGATTTTCAAGTGAACTTCTCACCGCAC
>JBDOMS010000644.1:0-1842 GCA_039831735.1 Pirellulales bacterium | reverse complement strand
CCATTTTTTTATCTTCTACTGATTTCGAATTGCCGAAAAATATGCCTATCGGCCTCGAAAAATACACCAACTTTTCCACGATGGCGAAGGGCGGAACAGCCGTACTGCAAACGTGTTTTGACACCATTGCTGGCAGAACTGTGGTCATGAAAACATTATTACGTCAGTACCTTCTCGACAAGCAAGAAAACAGGCGATTACTTCGAGAAGCACGAATCACAGCACAACTCCAGCATCCCAATACGGTCCCTGTGTATGAAATTGGAAATGATTTGAAGCGGGGGATTTATTTCACCATGAAACGTATCTCTGGTGAAAATTTTTATGACATTTTGAAACGAGCAGCGAGCAGCTCCGGTGAAGCCAGCGGTTACCCACTCAAACGAAGAATTGAAGTTCTGACATCTGCAGGACTGGCACTCATGTACGCTCATACACGTGGGGTGATTCATCGTGATGTTAAGCCTGAAAATATATGGGTTGGAAACTTTGGTGAGGTTATTTTGCTTGACTGGGGAGTTGCGAAGGTCTGGGGGCAGCCTGATGATGTTTCAGTATCTCACCATGATGTGGAACGGAGCCAGCCACAAGCAATTACGATGACCGGTGATCGACCTGGCACACCTCTTTACATGTCACCGGAACAGATTTCCGGAAATCGGGCAACCGTTGATGAACGCACCGATATTTTCAGTATGGGTGTCGCATTGTACGAAGCGACATGCTTTTGTGAGCCCTTTCGTGGCCGGGTAATTCAAGAGACATTTGAGAACATTCTCAACAAGACACCGAAACGTCCATCAGACGTGCAGACACATGAGAACGTACCGTCTGAACTCGATGACATTATTATGAAGGCTATCGATAAAACTCCAGCACATCGATTCCAGACAATGCGACAGATGATCGATGCACTTCGCTCAATTCACTATCCTGAGTAGATAAAAAAAGGACTCCTCTCAGTGAGCCTGAGAGGAGTCCTTCTAAAAGCTTTTTAGCAAACGGTGCGATCAAACATTTGCTGTTGCAACTGCTTCTTTGACCGTTTTTACAATTGCGGCAGCAACCTTGTATGGGTCTGCATTGGAGGCTGGCCGTCGATCCTCAAGGCGTCCCTTCCAGCCTTCCTCAATCGTTCCAACGGGAATACGAATCGATGCACCACGATCAGAGACACCAAAGCTAAATTGAGTAATGCTTTGAGTCTCATGCTGGCCAGTGAGTCGTTGATCGTTATCTGCTCCATAGACATTGATATGACGATCGATCACCCCACCAAATCCCTCACAAATTTTTGTAAACACTTCTTTATCACCACATGTTCTCATAAGTTCGTTAGAGAAATTAGCATGCATTCCTGAACCATTCCAATCCAGTTTGCCAAGTGGTTTTGGATGCCATTCGATAGCAAGCCCATATTTTTCACCAATGCGTTCAATGAGGTAACGAGCAACCCAGACTTCGTCACCGGCTCGCTTCGCGCCCTTGGCAAAAACCTGAAATTCCCACTGTCCAGCAGCAACCTCTGCATTGATGCCTTCAACATTGATGCCAGCATCAAGACACGCATCGAGATGCTCCTCAACACATGCGCGGCCATGTGCGTTTTGCGCACCTACGGAACAATAATACGGCCCTTGTGGGCCGGGAAACCCACCTGCAGGAAAGCCAGGGGGATTGTGATTCTCCGTGCACCACAGGAAATATTCCTGCTCGAATCCGAACCAAAAATCTCCATCATCATCATCGATGGACGCGCGGGCATTGCTTTCATGGGGTGTGCCATCAGCATTCAATACTTCTGTCATAACCAAATAGGCATTCACACGGCCTGGATCCGGG
>JBDOMS010000259.1:0-7685 GCA_039831735.1 Pirellulales bacterium | reverse complement strand
TCACCGGATGGGCGATGGTTGGCGGTCACCGGTTTTCATGAGGTGCTGCTCTTTGATGCAGAAAATCTTTCAGACGAGAATGTACAACCGCACAAACGTCTTGTTGGGCTCTCTGAACGAGTTGAGCGAGTGAGGTTTTCACCAGATGGTTCAAAACTGCTTGTCACTGGAGGAAATCCTTCTCGTATGGGTGAGGTGCAGATTTGGGATGTTGATGACGGTGCATTGATTCAGTCGGTGCCTGTCACCTTCGACACCATTTTTGGTGGGTGTTGGTCTCCTGACGGAACGCTTGTTGCCTTCGGATGTACTGATAACACCATTCGTGCCATCGATGTATCGACCGGCGAGCAGGTGCTCTATCAGGGAGCACATGAAGATTGGGTGCTAGATACGGTTTTTGCACCAAAGGGAGACCACGTTATCTCAGTAGGGCGAGACATGACAGTGAAGCTCACTGAATTTGCAACCCAGCGGTTTATTGACAACATCACATCCATTACGCCGGGCGCATTACGCGGTGGACTTGCCGCAGTGGATCGACATCCAACCCTCGATCATGTTGTGGTTGCTGGTTCAGATGGCACGCCACGTATGTATCGAATTCATCGCCATTCAAAACGTGTCATTGGTGATGATGCAAATCATATCTTTGATTTCTTCCCCATTGCTGGAAGGGTGTTTGATGTCAGATTTTCTTCGGATGGCAAACGTGTTGTAGCTGCTGGAGGTCTTGATGGTGTTGGTCACGTCATTGTTGCAAGCTACAAGCTAGAGAAAGATGTCCCGCAAAACATTCTGGATATCATGGCAAAAGTTCCGGGTGAGCCAGGAAAAAATAGAAAGGGCACCAAGCGAACTGATCAAGAGTGGGAAACACTGACCGCTTTTCGAAACAGTCATACGGAGAAACTGGCCGACATTCAGCTTGCTGGCACCGTATACGCAACCGCTTTTCATCCGAAGTCCAATATGGTCGTGGTAGCAGGCTCCGACGGCATCGTGCGGTTCTTTGATGCTGTGTCAGGTAAGCCGGGCAAATCATTTCCGGTTGTAGAGTTGGATGCGACCGTTGTGACTCAGACGTCTCTTCCTCTACCCTGGCCTCAGGAACCGTCGATCGAACCAGATCGCCGTCTTGAGGGTGGCCATGTAAAGGCCATAACTATTGACCCACCATCAGTTGAATTAGAAGGGCCATTCGATTCGATTCAAGTGATTGTTTCTGGTGAACTCGATGATGGACGTTTTGTGGATCTGACGCGGCAGGTATTGTTTGAGTCGGGTCAGTCCGACCTCGTTTCAATTGGCCAAGGCGGTCTTATGCGTCCGATTGTCGATGGAGCAGGAAGCCTTCGCGTGCTGTACCGCCCGTCAACGCATTCATCAAACAATAACGCTCCAGTCCTGTCGCAGTCGCTGCCGGTTCGTGTCTCAGGGACTCATCGAATGCCGCAGGTTGACTTCGTTCGTGATGTTAATCCCATGCTGTCGAAAATGGGGTGCAATCAAGGTACCTGTCATGGTGCAGCAAAAGGTAAAAATGGTTTCAAACTGTCACTCCGAGGGTACGATCCAATCTTTGACGTTCGTGGTTTTACTGATGACCACGGAAGCAGGAGAGTCAATCTTGCCAGCCCAGATGATAGCCTCATGCTTCTGAAGGCGTCCGCCACCGTGCCACACACGGGTGGTCTTTTGACTCAGCCGTCTGGTCCTTCGTATCAAGTGATTCGACGCTGGATTGAGCAAGGTGCTCAGTTCAATCCAGAGGCTCCTGAAGTTGTATCGCTAGAAGTTTTTCCAAATACAACAATGGTGGACCTTCCAGGGCAACGACAACAGTTTCGAATTGTAGCGACATATGCTGATGACAGCCGTCGAGATGTGACGCGTCAGGCATTTTTGGAAAGTGGAAATACCGAGGTTGCTACAGTAAATGCGACGGGCCTTGTCACTGCCTTGCGCCGTGGCGAGGCTCCGATATTGGTCCGGTATGAGGGAGCATATGCGTCTGTGCAGTTTACGGTTATGGGTAATCGTGAGGGTTTTACATGGAAGCAGCCTGGTTCATGGGGCCCAATTGACGATATGGTAGCTCAGAAGTGGAAGGCTCTAAAGATTGAGCCTGCTCCGCTTGCATCAGATATCGATTTTCTGCGGCGAGTGACAATTGATCTGACTGGTCTCCCTCCCTCTGCCCAGGATGTTCGCAGTTTCGCAAAGGACAGGCGGGACAGCAGGGTAAAGCGGGCTGAACTTGTTGCAGAATTGATTGGGAGCGAGGCTTTTATTGAGCACGCGACCAACAAATGGGCAGATCTTCTGCAAGTCAATCCAAAGTTCCTTGGGAAAGAAGGCGCGGATGGTTTGCGCAAGTGGATTCGTGAGCAGGTTTCGAAGAATACACCGTATGATCAATTTGCCCGATCAATTCTCACAGCATCTGGATCAAACAGAGAGCATCCTGCTGCAGCCTACTTCAAGACACTTCGTGATCCGCTCGTCACGATGGAAAACACAACACAATTATTTTTGGGTGTTCGATTTAATTGCAACAAGTGCCACGACCATCCCTTTGAACGCTGGACTCAGGATCAGTACTATGAAACGGCAGCATCATTTGCTCATGTCAGAATCAGTAAAGATCCAGAGAGCAAGTCGAGAACAATTGGAGGGACTGCCGTTGAGGGAGCAAAGCCTCTTTGGGAAGTGGTATCGGATGATGGAAAGGATGATGTTATTCATGAGCGCACAGGAAAGCCGGTTGCGCCACGATTTCCATTTGATTGTGAGTACGACACGCCAGAGAATGCAACGCGACGGCAACACATCGCAGCCTGGATTACGTCGCCCGACAATGCGTATTTTGCAAAAAGTTATGTCAATCGTTTGTGGGGGTATTTGTTTGGAAAGGGTATCATTGATCCGATTGATGATATCCGTGCTGGTAACCCTCCCACAAATCCCGAGTTACTTGAGTACTTGACACAAACCTTTGTCGAGAGTGGATTTAATGTGCAGAGAATTCTTTCAGAAATCTGTACGTCACGAACCTATAGCCTTTCAATCGCAAAGAATCATTGGAATCAAGACGACACATCAAATTTCTCTCGTGCTATTCCACGTCGACTGCCGGCTGAGACACTGTTTGATGCCCTTCACACGGTGGTGGGGTCACCCACACGTTTTCCAGGGTATCCCGCTGGAACTCGTGCAGCGGCTCTTCCTGATGTTTCGACTGCACTCGGTGGTGGATTTCTACAGACCTTTGGAAGGCCTGTTCGCGAGAGTGCCTGTGAATGTGAGCGGGCTTCAGGGATGGCGTTGGGCCCTGTAATGGCATTGGTGAGTGGACCTGCTGTTGGAAATGTTTTAGCTGACACAAAAAGCACTCTTGCCAAATTAGTTGCATCACAGCCAGACGATGCGCTCTTGGTTGAAGAAGTTTTCTTGAGAATTCTTAATCGTCCTCATCGACCAGAGGAACTTGCTGCTGTCAAGCAACTTATGGATGAAATAAAGACGGATCACGCTGTTTTGCTTGAAGAGCTCGCTCAAGAAGAGTCAACGTGGAAAGTAGAAAAGCAGCAACGTGAGGACACGAGGCGAGTGGCTCTGGATACCATTGCCCAGCAGATTGCAGATGGTGAGAAAGCATTTGCTCCATCATATGAAAAGCTGATGCAGGAGCGTGCTGGGAAGTTTGCTCAAGCAATTGCAGCACGTGAGGCATACTACTTCCAACCAGAGAAAGCTTTGGTTGCCTTTGAAAAACGAGTGGCTCAAGCACCACGCTGGCAGTTTGCCAACCCCAAAACGCTTGAGTCACGCATTGGTGCAAAACTCACAACCCTTCAAGACAAGTCGGTGTTGGTTTCAGGGAAGTCCGGAGTGGAAACGACTTCCCTGTCTTTCGAACTCGATCCAGCAAAACTCGCTTCACTGACTGGGTTGCGTCTTGAACTCATTCCTGATCCAGGTCTCCCGTCACAAGGTTCTGGACGGTCGAAGGATGGGAACTGTGTGATCACAGAGATCGTGTTGGAACTCGCTCCGCTTGCAACGCCCGACGATATCAAGCAGGTCAAGTTACATCGCCCACAAGCAGATTTTGCGCAAGATAAATTTAATGTCAGTTTTGCAATAGATGGTGATAGCACAAATGGTGGTAGAGGATGGGCGATCGCTCCTCAACAGAAAAAGTATCATTGGGCAGTCTTTGAATTGAAAGCCCCGATAACGTTCACAGAACCAATGAAGGCACGTGTAAAGATTGAACAGCGTTACCGGGGGGCAAAGCACACAATCGGGCGTTTTCGTATCTCATTTACAGATTCAGGAGTGCCGTTAAAGCTTGGTGTATCACAACAAGGTAGTGATCTTGTTGGTATTCCGTCTGAAGAGCGTTCCCCAGAGCAACGAGAGCAACTTATCGAGATCATGATGCAGGAAGATCCGTCCTACCAGCAATTAACACGACAACTTGTATCAGCGATTCAGCCAATACCGCGTCCGCCTGAACTTATCAAACTTGACTCTGAGCTTGAGGACAAGAAAAAACCTGTTGAAGATGACCCAGCGATTGTTCGCCTTCGTTCGGATGTTCAAGCAAGTATGCAGCAACTGAATAATCAACGACTCACGGCGATACAGGATCTCGCGTGGGCACTCATCAATTCACCCGCTTTTTTCTTCAATCACTAAGTCGTCAATTCAAGAGTAATTTCTGAAAGGATATGACATGCTTATTTTACCTGGTCGCCCCGGAAAGGACCTCTGCGACGCTAATCTTGGCACAAGCAGACGAGCGATTCTTCGAGCTGGTTCGATTGGCCTGTTTGGTATTTCACTACCAAACCTGCTTAGGCTCCAGGCAGCTGCAAAAGAAAAAAAGCCTGAGGTTGAAGACAGTCTTAAGCCTGGTTGGGGACGAGCAAAGAGTGTTGTCATGATTTATCTTCAGGGAGGTCCAAGTCATATTGATTTATGGGATCCAAAGGAAAATGTTCCCGACAACGTGCGAAGCTCTTTCAAAAGCATTGCCACAAAGGTGCCTGGCGTGCAGTTCACAGAGAACCTGCCAAAGCTTGCTGGATTGAATGATCGATTTACGCTCATTCGTTCGATGAATTACACCCCGAATGGGCTTTTTAATCATACCGCTGCCATCTATCAGATGATGACCGGTTATACAACTGACAAGGTAAGTCCTTCAGGTCAACTTGAGCCACCGAATGCGAAGGATTTTCCAAACTTTGGATCAAACATCATTCGTTTGAAGCCATCCCATGAACCCATGCTCCCTTTTGTGATGTTGCCACGGCCTTTACAGGAAAGCAATGTTGTTGGAAAAGGTGGAACAGCGGGCTTTCTCGGTCGTGACTTCGATCCATATACGCTGTACCCAAGTGGGGATGATATGGATATGCAAAAGATGGAACGGATTCGCGTGGATGATCTTCAGCTCCGATCTGATGTTTTTGCAAAACGTTTAGAAAGGCGAGCTCGCTTGCGTGAGCTTATCGATCGGACAATGCCTGAGATTGATCAAGCCGTCGAAGAATACAAACTGGATGAATATTATGAGCGAGCATTGGGGCTTGTGATTTCTGGTCGAGCACGGGAGGCTTTCGGGATAGCACGTGAGTCAGCACGAGTACGTGATGCCTATGGTCGTCATACGTTTGGCCAGAGCCTGCTCTTGGCAAGACGCCTTGTTGAAGCGGGTACTCGGGTTGTTGAAGTGGTTTGGCCAAAAGTAGCCAACTCAAACAATCACTCCTGGGATCATCACACTGGCCTTGATAAGCGAATGAAAACGCAGTCAGCACCAATGCTTGATCAAGGACTCTCAGGCTTTCTTGCTGATATGGATGACCGGGGACTCCTGGATGACACACTCGTGATCGCTGTAGGTGAATTTGGTCGTTCACCACAAAAAGGTGTCAGTACATCGGGCAATACAAATTCAGCAGATGGTCGTGATCATTGGCCGTACTGTTTTACCGCACTTGTTGCGGGAGCTGGTATTCGTCGTGGTTATGTTCATGGTAAGAGTGATGCGACTGCATCGGCGCCTTTAGAAGATGCAGTCCATCCAACGGAATTGTTGGCCACCATCTATCATGCCTGCGGCATTGATCCTGAAACAATTGTGTACAATCATCTCAATCAGCCGCGAGAACTCGTCAAGGCACATGCGGTCACGAAGTTATTTGGTTAGTCTGACGTGATTGCAAGAAGTGCCTATGCAAGGGCATAGATAGCGATAGCAGCGGTCATCATGAGTGCTGCTATGATCCGTCGTATAAGCGTTCGTTGATCCACAAGTTGCTCAAGGTCATGCCATCCCATCGACGCAAGGCATGCTCCAAGCCCAATTGCCATCACCCCGCGAGTAGATTGAAGAATGGTCCCGAATACGGCTCCGACAAGCCCAAAACATGTGTAGTGAGCTACCATTGCGATCATCCATGCGGACGCATACTGAAAAGCTGCTGGCCATCCGACATGAGTACGTTGACGCATGAAAAAAAGAAGAGGAGTCACAATAAGACCACATAAAACGTAGGTAGTGGTCATGGCAAAACCACTTGCCCATATGCGGTTTTGCATTGTGGTCTGAGTTGAATGAGGTAGATGATTCGAGTGAGACACAACATCAATTAATTCAATAATAAGTAAGTCTGCGATTGCAAAGCACAGGCAGATTCCAATGACCATTAAGACTGCGTGCCGCGGTGCGGATGCTCCCGACGTATGGAGAAGTGTCGCGGCAATAATGCTGATCATCACAGCAAACCATTGTATTCCACTGAGGGGATGACCAAGTACAAAGGAGACAATGAGGGCGAGGACGGCAACCTTGAGTCCAAGAAGTGGTGCAAGTTGAGATGCATGAATCCGTCTCAAGGTAAAAAAAAGAGCTGTTTGTCCTGATAGATATGCGACGGCTGAGTAAACAAGAGGCGGCAGCCATGCCTCTGGCTTTGGAAGTTGATCTGGGAGGAGAATCCAGCTGATAGGAATACAGATTATCCCCATAAGCACATGGGCCAACACAAGCAGCTGAAAGCTTCCCCCGCGATGCTTTTGTCCATGATGACGTGATAAAAGGTATGAAAGAGCGCTAAAAAACGCATTTGTCAGCCCCGCGAGTATTCCGAGAGTAAGTGTTTGCATGAGTCTCTTTATTCAACCGGTATCGAGAAAGGCTGCAAGGGATGATTATTCAGCACCATCTATGCAATTCCTACAACCTGATCGGCTGTATGGGGAGAGCATGTGTTTGTCGGCCCGTCACGGAACAAACTTGCCTGTAGAGTTAGATAGTTAGGATTTTTTCCCCGCTATGGACAGCGAAGTATGGCTACAGTCGAACACCGTCTTCTTTCTTCCTCCCGGTCAGGAAAGCGTCGCCCTGATATGAACTCAGGTGACTCATATGTTGATGCAGATGATACCTTACCACGAGATCGGGTGCGCGAACTGTTTGCACTTGGCCTTCTGGCCGGGTGTATTTTTCTTACCGCGGCACTGGCGACATATCACCCAGGTGATCCTCCTGTCTCACGAATATTTCCACCTCACAATCAAGCAGAAAATGCGTGTGGGCTTATTGGTTCAACTGTGTCGGCAAACCTGTATGAAGCGTTTGGTGTCGCTGCCTGGCTTCTGCTGAT
>JBDOMS010000248.1:0-7691 GCA_039831735.1 Pirellulales bacterium | reverse complement strand
GACTTTTGGTGGCAACCCACTAGCGGCTGTGGCTGGCATCGCAGCTATTGAAATGATCGAAAAAAACAATTTGCTTTCTCATGTTGAGTCGATTGCTGAAATCTTTCAGGAACAACTCTCTCATCTCAAGGAACAGTGCGATGTTATTGTGAGTGTGCGAGTCTTGGGAATGATGATCGGCATAGAACTTTCAATTGACGGCACTGCCGTCGTGCAAGCTTGTATGGAAAGAAAACTTCTCGTGAACTGTACTCAAGGACGAGTCATTCGTCTCTTACCAGCCATGACCCTCAGCCCAGAGGAAGCGCGCGATGGCTGCAACCGTCTGAAGGATGCAATTATTGAGGTTGCGTCACGGTGTTAGATTTTCTGTTCTTTCTCCAGCAGGAAGCATTTGCTCATGCGTCACATTATTAATCCAGAAGACCTTTCTGCAACTGACATCGATTCCATTTTTTCACGCACCTCGGATCTAAAAGCAAAGTTTGAGCAGGGGCGCCGTGACGCCTTGCTCCCTGGCCGGGTCCTCGCACTGGTATTTGAAAAACAAAGTCTGAGAACGAGAGTAAGTTTTCAATCTGCAATGGTTCACCTCGGTGGGGCAAGTCTTTTTCTTGGAGAAGACACCGGGTTTGCTTCGAGCCGTGAAAGTATTGCTGATTTTGGAAAGGTATTGTCAGAGTATGTCGATGGTATTGTCTGTCGCTCTCGCGCCCACTCGTCAATCGTTCAATTGGCTGCTGTATCACGTGTTCCAGTCATAAATGGTCTTTCTGATTACTGTCATCCATGTCAGGCCTTGACCGACATCTACACACTCAAATGCCATGTGGACGACGTGCGCGGTCTTACACTTACGTTTGTTGGCGATGGAAATAACGTTGCAAAATCACTCGCCGCAATGTGCGGTCTTCTTGGAATAAAATTTGTGCTGGCTGCTCCGCAGGCATATCAATTTGATGAGTCGTTTTGCACACATATTCAATCATTCATCCCTCACGCCAATATCGTCCAAACAACAGACCCTTGTGCAGCGGTAAAAGGTTCATCTGTTGTCTACACCGATGTATGGGCAAGCATGGGGCAGGAGAAAGAACGAGCACAACGGAAGGAAGATTTTGAAGACTTTCAGGTAAATGCTGCCTTGATGAAGCATTGTCCTGATGCTCTGTTCATGCACTGTCTTCCGGCCCGTCGAGGTGAAGAGGTGACAGATGAAGTCATCGATGGTCCACAAAGTGTTGTCGTTGAGCAAGCAGCAAATCGAATGCATGTCCAGAAAGGCCTGCTGGCTTGGTTACTCGGGTAGCATTTTCTTTTTGCGAGTACGTTATCAAATCACAATACTCCTACACATTCCATGACGTGTCCTTATTGAGCACACAAGCACACCTCACGTTCGATACAATGAACGAATACACTCCTTATGAGCTCATATATAGGCACTATATGGCTCACTCAGTTTTTATCACGAGCCTAGATGTATCTTGATGAGTTACAACGAAGACCGATATTCCCGTCAGATTCGTTTTCATTCCCTTGGTGATTCAGGCCAAAAACTACTGTCTCAAAGTCGAGTTACCATCGTAGGCTGTGGAGCGCTCGGTAGTATGACAGCCATGGCATTCGCTCGTGCAGGAATCGGTACGATCCGTCTTATCGATCGTGATATGCCCGAACTAAGTAATCTTCCTCGTCAAATTCTCTTTGATGAACACGACATACAAAACGGATTACCAAAGGCAGCAGCAGCCAAACACCACCTCAAGCGTATCAATAGTGAAATTACAATTGAAGAGACTGTCGCTGACCTGACAGCTGACAATGCAGATCGCCTCTTGAGCAACACAGACTGTATTGTGGATGGAACAGATAATTTTGAGACCCGGTTTCTCATTAATGACTTTTGCTGCAGGGAACACATAAACTGGGTGTACGGTGGAGCCATTGCGGCAGAGGGGAGGGTTTTAGCGATCCAACCTCGCACTACAGCATGCCTGCGTTGTCTTATTCCTCATCCACCACCCTCAGGATCTATGCCGACATGTGAAACGGCTGGCATTATCGGACCAGCCGCATATGTTGTTGGTGCCATTCAAGCCAGTGAAACAATTAAGCTTCTCACTGGAGTCCAAAATGTGGGAAAGGAAATGTTTGTCTGTGACCTCTGGGAGGGCATCTGTCGAACAATCGACCTCAGTCCGCTTGCCGAAGTGGGTTGTCCAACCTGTAAAGAGGACGACTTTCCTTGGCTCGAAAAACGCATCAGTGGAAGTGCAACCGTACTGTGTGGTCGAGACGCAGTACAAGTTTCACCACCGAACAGCACGCACAGCGTGGATCTTGCATCACTTGCCAAACGACTTGAATCCATCGGTCCAGTCACTGTGAATGACTGGCTTGTGCGACTCGAAATACAGTCTGATTTGCACGTATCCATATTTCCAGACGGTCGAGCGATTGTTTCGGGGACTCGTGAGGAAACAAAAGCTCGCTCGATTGTTTCACGCTACCTTGGTACCTAGCCCACAAAGGCATCCATGAACCTCATGAAGAGACTCACGATGTGGCAGCTTCAACAATATTCTGCTCTGTAGCCTCCGAACGAGACAACTCTGCAGTAAGCCGTCCTTCAGCCAAAACAATAATCCGATCTGAGAGTGTCAGTAATTCAGGAAGTTCGCTTGATGTAAGAATGACCGCAAGGCCTTCGCGACAAAGCTGATCGATGAGCGAGTAAAGTTCTGCTTTGGCACCAACATCAATGCCACGGGTTGGATCATCCAAAAGGAGAACTCTTGGCTTTGTGAGCAACCATCTTCCGATGATGCATTTCTGCTGATTCCCTCCCGAGAGGCCAGTGATTGAAGCATGAATACTTGGTGTCTTTACTCCTGTTGCTGAAACCGATTCTGTTACGAGCAAATCTTCCTTCGCGCGGTGCACACATCCCCATTGTGTTGTCTGAGGCAGGCTACACAGACTGATATTGGCAGCAACATCAAGATCTGGAAACAATCCAAGCCGCTTGCGATCTTCTGTGACCATACCAATACCGGCAGTACAAGCCTCCCGAGGATGACGAAACCGTATTGCATGACCGTGAAGTAGAATTTGACCTGTCCATGTTGGTTCACCGGCTCCAAAAAGCGTTTCAAGCAATTCGGTTCGGCCAGCTCCCATCAGACCAGCCACGCCTAGAATTTCACCTGCATGCAAATTGAATGAAATATCCTTTAGCCGATAACCGCGAGGGTGTTCTGGCCAGGGCAGGGTCAGTTTGTTCACTGTCAGCAACACGTCTCCACGTTGACGATGATGATGAAACTCATGCCCTTCAATCTCACGACCGACCATCCAACTTGTAACTTCTTCTGGAGAAGTATCACTTCTCATAATCGTGCGGATATGTTGTCCATCTCGCAACACTGTAATGCGATCAGCGATTCGGAAAACCTCATCCATTTTGTGAGAGATGTACAAAATCGTTGCACCTCGGTCACGCAGACGAAAAATTGTTCGTTCAAGACGAGCTGATTCTGCTTCCGTCAGTGCACTTGTTGGTTCATCCATGACAACAATTGAGGCTTCGAGTGATAACGCTTTGGCTATTTCAACAAGTTGTTGGTCGCCCACGCGAAGACTTCCGGCTGTGACAAGAGGTGATACTGAACATTCAAGCAACTCAAGAAGCTTTTTCGCTTCCAATACCATTGTTTTGTCATCAAGAATACCTAGTGCTGTTTGTCGCTCTCGACCAAGATAGATGTTCGCAGCAACAGTGAGCTCCTCAACAAGGTTGAGCTCCTGATGGATAATTGCAACGCCTGCATTTTCAGCTTCTCGTGTACTTGCAAAGTGCCGCGGAACACCATCAATTTCAAGAACACCCTCATCCGGCTGATACACCCCTGATAAAATCTTCATCAAGGTACTTTTCCCGGCACCATTTTCTCCACAGATAGCATGTATCTCTCCTCGTTCAACAGTCAGAGAAACATTATCAAGTGCCTTCACACCCGGAAATCCCTTGGTAATGGCTCGCATGACAACCGCAGTTGAGTAAGAGAGACTCATTGAATGCATCCATTCGTCGTGCTTGTATCAGGCCTGAACCGATCGCTTGAATTCCCACAACCTTAGCAATCCAAGCAGCACAAGCGCCATGATACCGACTGCAAACCCAGCACGAATGCTTGATGTCATTGCGACCACACTTCCCCCAAGTAATGCAAGCGTAGGAATAATACAAAGCCCAAGACCTCCTGGTAGAAGCTTATGTCCTCCTCGAGCCATCCGTCCTAGCTGTGCAAACGTAACTGCAATAACAACCACCACACCAACAATCATGCCTTCGTATACATCAGCGCCTGTCTTGATGATTTTTGAAATTGCATCAATGACCACTCGCATAAAAATTGTCCCGAGGACCGTGCCAGGGACAGAGCCGGCACCTCCAGCAAGAGAACACCCGCCAACCACTGCTGCTGCAATTGCATTCAACTCATGACCACGGGCCTGATTTGTTGGAGATGCAGCAGACTCGTTTGCCACATAGAAAAGACCTGCTAGTGCTGCAGTCATGGCACCAAAGCAATACGCAAACCACTTTACATTTTCCGTCTTTATTCCGGCCAAACGGGCTGCCTCTTCATTTCCTCCCAAAGCATAGAGATGCCTCCCGAGGACTGTTTTTGTGAGGAGAAACCACGTCAGTACGGCAAGGACACCAAAGACAACAACTGGAATCCACACATTGTCACGAATCGTCTTAAAAAAAGGATCGGCGACATTAATAAGGTTATTCTTTGATGGAGTAAGCGCCGCAGTTGCACTTTCAGCCAAAGCACGTGCAAGACTCCGCAACCCGACAAGCGTCGCTAGCGTTGCAATGAAGGGGGGGAGGCGTATCGACGTTATAAGCCACGCATGAAGCGTTCCAACAAGAAAGCCAGACATGAGAGCAGCAAGACAACCAAGAAAAACAGCAAGTGGACCGGCAGGCTTGAACCCCATCATTTCAGCAGGAGATATCAACAACATTGTTGATGCACATACCGTTCCTGACAAAGCAATCATTGATCCCGAAGATAAGTCAATGCCTCCAGCAATGATCACAACCGTGGCACCAAGAGCAAAGATTCCAAGAAGTGCTGTATTGCGAGCAATATCACGGAGACTCGTATACGGCTGAAACCAATAGCTGTGGTTTGCATCGATAATTGCTGTGAGGGCAAACGTGATAACAATCGCCAGCACGAGTACCCACTCAGCAGGACGAAGAAGAAACCCACGCCCCTGTCCTATGTGCTGAGTCGAAATCTCATCTGACTGTGACATCACCTACTCCCCTAAGAACTAGAAAGGTTGTAGGTGTCAAGCCACGCTCGGAATGTCTCGAGCGGCAGGAATTCGATTCCGTCACCTTCAAAATCTTCAGCTTTCAACGGGGACCCAGAATCCGGAATAATCAAACGCAATCCGGTTGTATGTATATCGCCATCGGCCTCACCCGAGCGAGGAAACATTTCCTGAATGGCCTCATCATCTTTCTGATCCATGGCGAGTAACAATTTGACTGTTCGAATGCCCATCTCAAATGGGTTTTGAACAACCATGGCATCAATGCGACCGTCGATCATGTGCTGGATTGCAGCAGCCTGTGCATCAAAGGTTACAACTGTGACCTGATCACGTACACCACGTTCTTCTGCCACTTCGGCAATGGCAGGTGCGTTATAGGCCCAAATGCCAACCAATGAAATCAGATCCGGATGATTGACAAGTGCCGTTCGCACGTTGTTTCGTGCTTTGGAAAGATCCATTTCATCTGGCATCCGATCAAGCTCAGTATAACTTTCACCCATAGACTCTTTGAATCCATCCATCCGCTTCCGAGCGTTATCATTATCCGTGAACCCTGCAAACTGAACATAGCCGCCTGCATTTTTACCTCGGCTTTCAAGCAATTTCTTTGCAGCTTCACCCAGCAACCGACCGCCAACAATATTGTCAGTTCCGATATAGTACGGGCGAGCATCAGGAAAGAGTGCTGTATTGACGTCTCCATCAACGGTAATAACACTGACCCCTTTGTCGCTGAGATTTTTCATCTCATCAACAATTGCAGCGTTCTCAGCTTGAATCACTGAAATTGCAACACCAGCAACATCCGGCTGACTGGCTAGCTGACGAAGTTTTTCAATCTGACCCTGGGCAGTGCCATTATTTGTTTCCATGACAACCATAAGTCCTTGCGACTCAATATCCAGTCGTTTTGCCCCCTCAACAAGTCCGGCATTACATGCATGCCAAAACGGATCATCACCATTCGTAATGAAAATAAATCGCCTGAGTTGTGGCTTCTCAGATGACGCACTAGGAGCACTATTTTCAGTAGTATTATTCGATTCTGAACAACCAATCGTCGTTGCTATAACGAACATGCAAATGAGGATAAAACGCATTGGCGACACTCCATTTGAAAGGATACGAGACCGTTACTATAGCAAAAAACCCGTTCGGGAAGATGATCAATACCGAAGCCCGTTTTTTCGAATGTGCACAAGGGGTGACTCGTGATCACGAGCACCATTGGCAAGAACCTCCGCAAACACGATAACGTGGTCGTTCGCATCACCGCCAACGTGCCCCACACCCCTACACTCTAGCCAGCCAGGAGACTGCTCAAAGGCAGCCGTACCACTTGCTGTTCTTTGAAGCGATAGATCTGAAAAAGGATCATCGCCGTCTTCCAATGGCTTCCCGAACCGTCCGAGTAAAGATCGCTGGGTATCACCGAGAATATTGACAACAAACGGTGTCCCCCGATCAATCGCAGCGAGTAAATCACGTTTCGGTGCGACTGCAATCGTCAAGGCTGGTGGAGAGAAACCTGCCTGCATGATCCAGCTTGCAAGCATACCACGATCGCTATCACCATCTCGCCAAGTAACAATAAACAGACCACTTGGAATTTTTCCAAGTGCCATGGCAAGACTTTTGTCTTCCATCGGCGGGGAAGTTTGGGGACGCGAGTTACCAGAGTTGTGAGACTGGGTCATTGAAATAACATTATGGGTTTGAGAAGAAAGAGAAATGCTGGGAACACTCAATCTTACCGAGAATACCATTTCAAAGAAGATCTTCCTGTTCTGCCGTGCAGAACTTGTGAAAACGTTTACGAGATGCCGATCTTCTGTGGAAACGTAGCAATAAGTGCGTACAGTGTTGCAGCGTTCGTGAGTATCTGTCCCCCGCGGCCTTTGTTTGGCTTTAGCCGCTATGGCATACGAAAAACTGTTCCGTATTATCACGACAGCCACCTCTTTGGTTTGGGCTGGTGGAACAGTGTGCGCTCAATCACCACTCGAAATACCTCGCCTTCAGGAAACGCTCCCTGGCCCCCAAAACCTTCCTCCACCAGTTCATCCAGACGGACCTGTTGTCCTTGATGTTCCATACGATGAAATAATTCCTGGAGATGACCTTGGACTGGTTCCCAACAATTCATTTCCGGAATGCTTTTGTGACTTGTGGGCACCCCGACCATGGTTCTGGCAACTGCTTCCAAATAATCTTATTTACACAAGCTACCTCGCCGGAACGAAGGAGCCACGAATCGGAACTGTTTGGTATGACGATACTGCGGCAGGCGTGATCGACCCGTCTCGTCAAGAAGGATGGCTATG
>JBDOMS010000098.1:0-7699 GCA_039831735.1 Pirellulales bacterium | reverse complement strand
GATTTGACAAATGTTGGGAACCGCTGGAACGCTTTCCTCATGGGTATATCAAGGGCGGCACGATTATTATTTCCATCGACGTCATTGCCTGTAATCCCATGCTCAAATGGATATCGCCCGGTCAGCATCGAGGCTAATGAGGGACGACAGAGCGGCGCAGCCACATATCCTCGATCCATCACAAGACTCCGATCAGCAAGTGCATCCAAATGAGGGGTTTGAATGACTGAGTGACCCATAAAACCATAATCGGACCATGCTTGATCATCACTAATAATCACAACAACATTTGGTTGTGAGGCATCGGAGACAGATCGGCCAACATATATTGTTACGATCAAAAAAAGTGACAATTTGGTGAGCATTGATACGTTCATGTTTAAACCTTCGGGCAACTATGCGGTTTTCATCCATATTCTTATACAGAGAGAACTGTTCTGCAAGGAATAGTTTCTTCTTGTCACGCCATAAGAAAAGGTGATCATATTGTCATCTGATCCGTTATCTGGATTGCACAATAATGTCGATGTCTTGTCAGGTGTGGCTATCCAGAATCGATCATCAGTTACTGGAGTCTATTTTTCAGTTATTTCCCTGCTGAAAATAGTCTGGATGCCAGCGATGTCGATCCTGTAGTCGTCTGGGCTCGTCGTGTACGCGATGCTGGTCATGTTGTGCTCTCATCCATTCCGCCAATCGCAACTTCAATTCGCTGACACGCTGTGACTGATCAGGTTGATCGACAATGTTCGTTTGTTCCCACTGGTCGTTCTGGACGTTGAAGAGTTCCCATTCAGAACGCTTGAAATAGTGGTCTACGATATCTTTGGCACTCGCATCAATTTTCGCAAGTTGTGCCCACTCGGCCCAATATGCTCCAGCCATTGGTTTACGGTCTAAGTCAGAATGATTGGTATGAGCAAACTCAGGATACAAATTGTGGATAAGTTTCCATTGGCGGGTGCGAATACATCGAATCGGAAAGATATTTTTGACACCATCACCAGTGTGTGTCGCAAAGATAACATCACGATGGAGATTAGTCTGACCGAGCAGGACACCTGCAAACGAGCGGCCGTCGAGGGTGTCAGGAGTTTCTCCATCCCCAAGCTCAACTAATGTTGGCAGCAAATCTACTAAGCTGATCATTGCATCAGATCGAACACCAGCGGCAATTCTGCCATGCCACGCCGCGATGAAGGGGACACGGATGCCATAATCGTAAAGATTCCACTTTCCGAATGGCCATTGTGAGCCATGGTCACTGGTGTGAATGAAAAGCGTGTTGTCGGCTCCGAGTTTTTCTGCAGTGATCGTCCGCAGGTCGCCAAGGAATGTGTCGAGTTCTTGAATCTCCTGGTAATAGGCAGCGCGGTGGGCACGCGTTGAAGGTGTATCAAGATGGTGAGGTGGAAACTCAATCTTCTCAGGATCAAATGTGGTTGGACTTGTCCACGGCACATGAGGATTTGTCGTGCCAACAAACATGCAAAGAGGGCCGTTCGATGTTTGCCTTAAGTGTCTTTGTTCCAGGTAATGCACAACTTGCTTTCGAACCTGATCAATCGGCTTTGCATGACCGACATAATCAAATCCATATTGTGCGATATGCTTTGGTCCGCCGTGTGCAACTTTGCCAAACGCGGCAACCTCGTAGCCTGCAGTTTGTAAATCCTGAATCAGGCTATGTGTGCCAGGTTTGGGAAATGTGTGATTGGCCTCAGCCCCATTTCTTGCTGGCATAAGCCCTGTCAGCATGGCTGCTCGGCTGGGCGCACAGGAGGGCGATGCTACAAATGCGTGTGTAAACGTCATTCCATCAGCAGCCAGCTTTTCAAACTGTGGCGTTGGGATATTTTCATTACCGTACAAACTGGAATCAATTTGTGAGTGGTCGTCTGAAAGATAGACAACGATATGTGGTTGATTGGCACTTGAGGTTGCACAGATTATGTGACTACAGAGGACGAGTAGCATGACAGCGTACTGGAGAACTGTCCTCATGGTTGTATTGCGTGCATTATGAAGGAGACAGCGTGTGGCTCTGCCAGAGGCTGTCTCTGTGAAAATATACAATCTATCAGGCATGGCTTGATCAAACGACGTGGCATTCATTGACAAGGGTTTCCTGTACAAGCGTGTGGTCCTTAAGGAATGGAGCATCTGACAGTATCACGATTTCGTCTGTTCGTTGCGTATCGATAGTGGCTTGGTTACATCAAACTTCTGAACTTCATCTGGACCAGGTGTTGCGTATGCAGAAGGTTTAGCTTGAATGTGCACATCGCCATTATGCAGCAGACGAACATCAAGTGGTACGATCGTGACTCCTTGTTCATTAATCGTTCTTGCAGTATCACCAAGATCTCTTGCTTGGATTCCATGACTTGGTTCAGGTGGAACATTAGCGTTAAAAAATGCGGTACACCACCACTTTCCCTCTTTGTCGATGAACGGTGTGCCATGACCGAGAAAACGACCAGCAAATTTTCGTGGTCCATACGGTCCAGTGATGCTATCAGCTACACAGTAGTAAAGATTATACGAACCCTTACGGCCCTGATCGGTTGACCAGGCTGTGCCAAGGTGAACGTACTTGCCACCGACTTTGATCATCGTTGCACCCTCATGCCCAATGTGATTGATGGGGTTGCCATCAGGATCAGGACGAAAATTGGATGGATCGATGCGAACGGGCTCACTAGTATAGTGAGTCATATCATCACTGAGTTGCGCAACGAAGGTGTTGCCCCACAGGAGATATCGCTTTCCGTCGTCATCAGTAAAGATTGATGGATCGTGACGTGACCCCATGGCGCCCTTCATGGGGTGCGTCCATGGGCCCTTGAGTTCATGGCCATCAGTCAATGCAAGACTTGAATGTCCTTTCGGACAATGTACCAGTGCCCAACGTTCTTTGTCATGAAGCCAATGAACCTCGGGAGCCCATATGTATCGTTTTCTGGGAGTCTTACCACTCCTCGCTTTCATCGTTTGGTCGACGGTAAAGATTGGGCCAAGTGATTCCCACTTAATCAGATCTGTGCTGCGCCAGAGTCGAACTTGGTGACCGACGATACTCTCATCACCTAAACCAATATTGTATGGATTCTGTGCTTCCCTTGGATCACCTTCGCGTGGCTGGGTTCCCGTGAGGTAGTAATAATTATCAGGGCCAATTGTAATATATGGATCACGAATCCAGCCGGCTTTGATGTAGAGTGCCTTATCGTGCGACTTCAAGCCTGCGCGGATGGTGGTAGCGTCCATCACAGGAGCAGGCCGACGGTCCGTTGGTACTTCGATGAAAACTTTCTTACGAGATTGTTGGGCTGTTTTGGCTTTCTGTGGTGTTTCCTTGAAAAGAATACTGTGCAACTCGGCCAACTCGTTTGCCGGAATCTTGATCACCTTGCGATCATAGGTCATCAATCCATTGATCTCACCTTCCACATCAGTCGTTTGGGTATACACGCCCCCAGCGACCCCTTGGTTGCGAAGCTTGTTCAGCATGCTCAGTGATGTTCTGTAGCGTTCTTTGTACTCTGCTTTATTTTGTGGCAAGCCTCCATAACCCCAGTTTCGCCGATTGGCATCCCATACGTGACCTTCGACTGGATACCCATGACCGCCAAACTCACCGATGACTTTGATAAAGTCGTCAAAACGCCCATCTGGTCCATCCTCAAATGGAAACTCCGGATGAGGATACTTATGAGCATCAACGACATCACCGACTGGCCAGAAATTGCCACCGCTTGCAATGTTAATGATTCGAGTGGGATCACGCCTGGCCACCCATGTACCAACAGATAGTGTTTGGTGCTGTCCCCAACGTTCATTAAATGGCACCCAACTTACAATCGATGGGTGACTTTCTAGAGATGTGATCATGCGGTCCAGTTCCAGCATGAACTGTGTGTGTTGTTGTGCAGCCCACGTTGCATCAACAGGATCTGGTTTGAGTCGTGTCCATGTTGGCCACGAGTCGTGTCCCTCACCCGCACTGACGTGATCCTGCCAGACCATCATGCCCAGTCGATCACAGTGATAGTAATACCGCCGCGGTTCGACTTTGATGTGCTTTCGGATCATATTGAAGCCCGCTGACTTGAGCCATCTGATATCAAAAAGCATGGCTTCATCTGATGGAGGTGTCAGCAAGCCATCTGGCCACCAACCCTGATCGAGCGGTCCCCAGTGAAAGATGGGCGTACCATTGAGTGTGAATTGCCAGTGACCATTAATATTCTTCTCTTTACCAATGTCACGAATACCTGCATACGAAGCCACTCGGTCGATTGTCTGCTCGGCATCATCTAATAAATGAACATCGACGTCATACAGATGAGGATGATCCGGTGACCAGAGTTTTGGTGCCGGAACTTTGACTTCAATCTGTTTTGTTCCTCGAGCACGTGCAATAATTTGCTTGCCATCTTTGACAACTATGTTGACCAGATAAGCCCCTTTTGTTTTTGGTTCAACAGTAATCGAACCGGTCCTTGCCGATGTACGAATCTTCAAGTCTTGAATGTGTTTCTGCGGAACCTTCTCCATCCAAACCGTCTGCCAGATCCCCGAAACCTGCGTGTACCAAATGCCTCTCGCGTTGATTGTCTGTTTGCCGCGAAGCTGGAATGCTTCCGTCGCGTCTTCAACTCGAACGATCAGTTCATTGTGGCCATCCTTGATCGCATCACTCATGTTGCATGTAAAAGGATCATTTCCACCAATGTGTGTGCCGACAGACGTGCCATTGACAAATACTTCACAGCGATAGTCGACAGCCTCAAAGTGTATTAACCATTGGTGTGAAGGTGACTTTTTTATTGAAAATGTCCGTCGATACCATAACGCTTCAGTCGCATCCAGCAGCCGCTGAACACCCCCAAGTTTTGATTCGAGACAATATGGAACAAGGATTTTACCACTCCAGTTGGAGGGAATCTCTTTAGTATCAATTGGTGTAATCGTGTAATCCCAGTCGCCATTGAGATTGATCCAGTGCTCACGTTTCATACGGGGACGTGGGTACTCCGTCCATGCGTTTTCTGCAGTAACGTTTTCACCCCATGTCGTGATTAACTCCGAGACAAAAGGCTTTGTGTGGCGTTTTGGTTGAGGCAGTTTCGGAACGTTGGCAGCGTCCACTACATGCACATCAATGAACTGCCCACCGTGAGTCTGTTTGCAGTGAACAGCCATCGTATTTTTCCCAATACGAAGGGCCGACTGCTTGGATTTCTCGATTGGGAGCACAAGATACTTTGTCTGAAAACCTTTGAGGCTGGCGATCTGTTGGCCGTTAATGAAGACCTCAACATTTTCATCGTGATGTATTAATAAAGCAGGCTCTGCAGGAATCGATTTCAACTGAAACGACTTTCTTAGCCAAATACTATTTGTTGCCCACGTTGTGCCAACACGTGCCCCTGGCGTTTGCAGCGTGCCAAATCCACCAGAACCTTCTTTCCAATGCGAATCATCAAAATTCTGTTTTCGCCAGTTTGCATCAGGACGACGAAGTGTAAAACGCCACTCGTCAACAATCTCCTGTGCATTTATTGTCGTAGTCACACACGACATACCTGCAAACACAGAACAGAAAAAGAGAATGAAATTTTTCATCGTGACGACCTCGTATCACGGGCCTTGTGTTTTGGCGTCCGCGGAACCGGCTCTGGATAGGTTGCGAGAATGGCTTTGAGTTGCTCAACCACATCCGGATGACTCGAAGCCAAATTCTTCGCTTCGAGCGGATCGGTTTCATAATCGTATAACTCATACTCTGTTTTTTCCTGAGATGCCCCAATCGATCGCCATGCGACCATGCGATAGCGTTCGGTGCGAATAGCACGGCCGAGTTTCTTTTTTGGATAGGCGTGATAAGCGTGATTACGAACACGTTTGGTTGGGTCTCTTAACACTGGAACAAGACTGATCCCATCGATAGCTTGTGGCCCGGTGGGAGGTGCGAATCCTGCAAGTTCTGCAAGTGTTGGAAAGATGTCGACGCTTTCGGCAAGTTGCTTCGTCGACGATCCGGGCTGCGTAACACCTGGAGCGGAAATGATAATTGGAATGCGATTGGCTTGTTCGTAGTTTGTGTGTTTTGTCCAGATGCCAAGGTCACCAAGATGAAAACCATGGTCACCCCACAGCACCACGATCGTGTGCTTGGCGAGATCTGATGTGTGGAGTGTGTCAAGCACCTTACCAATCTGTGCGTCGACATAACTTGCGCTGGCGTAATAACCATGCATCAATGTACGTGCCAGGTCATCGCTGATCATGGAGGGATCCTGTTTGTCCGGTACCGGAAAGTAATTGCGAATTTCACCACCCCGCTTGTGAGCAACTGCGGGTGAGCCAGTTGGAAGGTCAGGATTCGAAGCCAATTGGAATGAGTCTGGGTTATACAAGTCCCAATATTTCTTCGGTGCTGAAAACGGAAGATGCGGTCGAACAAATCCGACAACCATAAAGAATGGTTGAGTACGATCCTTCGCCGCTTGCAACCGGCGAATGGCCTCCATTGCAACCCGACCGTCGGCGTATGCGTCGTCAGTGACATTGGGATGTTCATACGCAGCACCTCGCGGAAGCGAATTCATTCCACCTGGTGGTGCTGACACATTTTGAAACATTGCTTCTTCACGAGTCAATTTGCCATCCGGTTTCGATAGGGGATCTGCGTATTCAATAACTTTCTCTTTGAAGTGTGGTACGAGAAATGAATCTGGATCACCCTGATTGCCATGGCCGATGTGGAAAACCTTGCCAAGTGACTCGGTCCGATAGCCATGCTGTGCAAAATACTGTGGCATTGTCACAGCATTCGGAACAAACTGGCGGAGAGCACTTCCAAGACCGTATAAACCCGTTGAAGTCGAATGTGAACCAAGCATCAACGTGTATCGCGATGGAGCACACACTGCTTGATTACAGTACGCCATGTCAAACCGTAAGCCACCGGCGGCGAGGCGGTCGATGTTTGGTGTCTTGGCAAGTGTATCGCCATATGCTCCGAGTGCGGGTTTCAAGTCATCAACCAGGATCAGTAATACGTTTGGGTGCTGAGTCCCATATACAAATCCTGCATTGCCTATCTGCACACCGATCATAATGAACAGAAACTGGAGGGCATTGCCGTACCTTCGTATGCTCATGATTGAACTCCATGATCTCGCCGTTGCTTTGGAAGTGCTCTAGTATTGCTGATCTTACCAATCACCCTTCAAGCCAATGCCCAGAATCGAAGGTTTTGATATTGAGCATATGTAACATATGTGAAGAAACGAAAATCTCATGAACATACGAAATCAAGAATCCTCTCGATCAGTGAGTATATTTTGAAGATTCCTGCTTGAGCGAGGGCGGCTTGTCGTGCGACCACATGGTATTAGAACACGATGGCCGTTATTTGAAAATTATCAAAATAGATTGTCTCATTCGCTTTGGTAGCCCATGATGCATCCCCGCCACCAAAAAATGTAGAAAAGAACACACCATCAATGGCGAAGGTGTCCGTATCACGAAAACGAAGATTATTGATTTCTAAAACAGACTTACCGTCAAAGAATACGTGAAGTCTTCCGTCTTTCTTGCCTGGAGCATTGATGGAAAGTTTCTGTACGATCGTGTGCCATCTGCCTGTAGTAAATCTTATTGGCTTACCAGTACTTGCCTGTACCCA
>JBDOMS010000599.1:0-1848 GCA_039831735.1 Pirellulales bacterium | reverse complement strand
AAGGAAGAGTCGGAACGCGATTGCCTGACGCTGGATGAATCGATTGCCAAGGATTACGGACATGGTACTGCTGTTGATGAAAGTGGAATCAGGGATGGATTGTGCTTGGTCAATGCTATGCATATTACAGCATCTGTATTCATCAATGATGATGAATCGGGGCTACATGAGGATTACAAGCGCTGGCTGGAAGAAATTGCCCCATTTGATCCAAGCCCGGAAAAATACCATCACAACCGAACCGGAGAAGACAATGGAGATGCTCACCATAAACGGCAGATTATGGGCAGAGAGGTGGTGGTGGCTGTAACGGACGGAAATCTGCATTTTGGGACTTGGGAACGAATCTTTTATGGTGAATTCGACGGCAAGAGGGACAAACGGGTATTGGTTAAAATCATTGGTGAATGAGATGTTTTTCAGAAAAGAACTTAGATTCCCAACTGACCGCCGGGAAAACCTCGTTGATATTACGGAAGAGATAAATGCAGTCATCTCTGAATCGGGTTTAGACAGCGGGGTGTGTAATATCTATGTACCTCATGCCACTTCCGGAGTGGTGGTAAATGAAAATGATGATCCCAACATCATTGAAGATGTTTTGGACACATTACGCAAGATTGCGCCAAAAGGTTCGTTTCTCCATGATAAGATAGACGGAAATGGCGATGCTCATGTGAAATCTGCTATTATGGGCCCCAGTGAATCCATTCCTTTTGAAACTGGACGGATGCTGCTTGGTACCTGGCAGAGTGTCATGTTGTGTGAATTCGATGGACCAAAATACGAGCGAAAAGTGATTGTGACACTGTATACAGGTTAAATATTATAACACAAAATACAAATTAGTTTAAATCTCAAATTAAGCCCCACATTCGTGGGGTGTAATATTGCTATTATGAAGCGATTCCCTAATGTGAGTCCCAGATGAAGCGAGTTGGGTTGGCCCTGGTCGGATTGGGTAATGTAGGACGCCGTTTCCTCAGGCTTCTCATTGAGCACGACGACACGCTTAGAGAGAAGTATGGCCTTACCTTCAGCGTCCATTGTGTCGTTGACAGCAGCGGTGTCGCGGTCAGTGATGATGGGTTCGATCTCGCCCACTTGCTGGAACACAAAGGGTGTGGATTGAAGCTTCGTGAGTTACGAGAGTTTGACGAAGGTCTGACCCTGGCGGTAGCACTTGACAACGTCCAATGCGATATTCTTCTGGAAGCGTCACCGGTTGACCTCAACACGGGGAATCCAGGCCTCTCTAATTGTAGGACAGCGCTGGATCACGGGCTGCACCTCGTATTGGCCAACAAGGCTCCATTGGCGCTTGCTCAAGCAGAGCTTGATCGTCTCGCGGCGGATGTTGACGTGGGTATCCTCTACAGCGCAACGTTTTGTGGCGGGCTTCCTGTGCTCAACATTGTCAGGCGTGACATGGTTTGCGGCAAAATTTTAGGCTTCCGAGGTATCTTCAACTCCACGACGAATTTCATTCTGGAAGAAATGCTCAAGGGGCGCAGCTATGCAGACGCGCTCAGTGAAACTCAAGAACGAGGGATTGCGGAAGCTGATCCGAGCCTCGACGTCGGCGGGTGGGACACTGCCGCCAAGCTCGTCATCGCCGCGAACAGCATCGCGGACGACGCGATGATAACTCTCTCCGACGTGAGCGTGAGTGGTATTGAGGACGTGCAGCCCGATCGGCTGCAGGAGTGCCGTCGAGAAGGCTCAGTACTCAAACTCGTGGCTACTGCCAAACGTATTGATGCCGAATGGCATTTCCAAGTCGAGCCTACGCCTGTACCAATCGCAAGCTTTTTGGGCAGTTGTAGCGGTTGGGAGATGGCAATCGAA
>JBDOMS010000293.1:0-7722 GCA_039831735.1 Pirellulales bacterium | reverse complement strand
CAAGTGAAGTACACGTTGATGTCCAGAATGTTCAAAACGTGCGACAACTCCACGCTGTTCAGTCAAGCTCTCTGCTGATGAGAGATGATCCCAGAGTTCAGCAGGATGTACTGAATCACTTTGACAAAGCTGAAGAAAGATAATTTGAAGAGTAAGCGTGATAAATGTTTTCATCAATGATCCATGCAATCAGTCTGTATTGCCAGAGGTGGCGTGTATGTTGAGGTTCAAACAGTTAATCAGGCAGAAGCGCGTTGTTATTGCAATAGGTGAATATGGAGAAGAGTGTCGAAAAAGAAAGCCAAGATAAAATATAACGAGATACTACTGTGACGATAATTCATCACGCGATGCTTGTTTTTAAGGCACGCATGAGTCGTGCCATGTTCTTGAGAACAGGTACTTGGCTTATAGAAATGAATCGATTGGATCGAATTATTCTGCAAACAACAGATTTTTTCATTCTCTGAAGGCGTTTGGCAGGATTTGGCGCGGAACTTGCTCATCATGAGGTCTCATTGGTTTGTACCTACTTCAGCAGAGATGAGAGGTTTCAATGATTTCCTGTAATCAACAACGTGAGAATCGGAACACTCAAAGAGTACAAAACGGATTTGACAACCTTGTTATTTTATCACGAGCAGATCCGATTATTTGTGGACATTCAACTGAGACGCGAAACCTTGCGGAGGCGGCAATCCAATCTGGTGTGCAACATGTTGATATTGTGAGCTACCCTCTGGATATTCTCGAGTCATCTGATTTACCACTCAAGCCGATGACGTCCGTCGAATCCTATTCTCAAGGTATCACTGTTTGGCGCCCCACTCCGGTGGGTGACTACAAAGTGCTCGATGGCCGGTTGGGTTATGCGATATCTGGACAAATCATAGACCTCCTGGCTCGTCGCTCTGGCAAAACAGCTATCATGAACCTGTATCTTGTTCCGCATGGCCAAATGGTTCTGCAAGCGGTTCATGCGATACGTGGATTTCACGGGACAATGCCGCTGATCACGATTGCAGAGGCTGTTGGTTCTGATATTACAAACGTTGTCTCTAATGCCTTAGCTACAAGGCAATTTGGCGCTGCAGCACTCGTTCTTCAAAACTACCTTGAACATGACCTTCCCGTTGCGGTAAGTGCGTTTACACGAGACCTCATTGTTGATGCTGGAAAACAGATTGATGCGGTGATGGGCACAACGTTTGCGTTTCAACTTCAGGAGCGTGTGCAAATTAGTTATCCCGCACTTGATACTTCTGCCTATCTCAGTCCAGCAATCAATGAAGTCGAACAAGCCAGACTTTTATCAAGACGTGGTCTTGTTCGAGATGGATACATTCTATTTTTGAGTCGTTTAACAAATGCAAAAGGTGTTGATGATCTCATTAAGGCTTTCCAGAGAAGTGATTTTTACGGTCGATTACCATTAGTGATTTGTGGGACTGGGCCTGACGAACATGCATTTCAGCAACTTGCTGCTCATGATTCAGCGATTCATTTTTTCAATGATGTGGGTGATCTTGATAAACTTGCGTTAATGGCTGGTTGTCATGCCTATTGTCTGCCAAGTAAACCGAGAAAGGAATTTACTGAAACATTTGGCATTGCAGTTGTTGAAGCAATGCTCTCTGCAGGCATCGGGCCAGTAATTACAACCCGTACAGGAGGCATCCCCGAGGCAACAGGAGATCATTGCATTTATCATCATGCTGGTGACGTTAACCATCTCACAGCTTGTCTTAATGAAGTGGCCAAGATGCCCGATCATGCACGAGCGATGCTCAGTCAGCGGGCTCGAGACTATGCGTGTCGTTTTGATAGACAAAGCATTCTCGCAAATCTTCTGAATACATCAACGGCCAAGACAACAGTGTAATGTGTATGTTGGACGGGCGAATGGCGGAACGCTCAATGGTAGATGAAGTAACAAGCCTGCAAAATAATCCGTGTCATTCAGATGAACTCATTCATCTTGTGAATCCATTTATTGGTACCGAGGCGGCTGAGGTTCTAGAACGTTCAGGCTTGGCATCAAGATGGTTTTGGCCAAAGCCACAGATTGGCAATACGCATCCAGGAGCCTGTCTGCCGTATGGAATGGTTTCGGCTATGCCTTACACAGGTGGTTATCCAACAGGATATGGCTGTTACGGAAAGTCACTCCAGGGACGCCCAGTCAAAATAAGTGATTCCTGCCGAATCTCTGGCTTCACACATTTTCAGCAATCCGGTGTTGGTGCGATTCGAAAGTATTACAACTATTGTCGAGTGACTCCGCTTCTTGTTGAAACCGGAGGGCTTGCAACGCTTGGAAACGCGTGGACGATTTCAAACGAACAGGCATCTCCTGGAAAATATAGTTGTGCTATCGATGAACAACGTATCAGCGCTGAGATTACTGTTACGCCCCGTGGGTCAATACATCGGTATACCTTTCCAAAATCAGAGCAAGCCGTGATTGCTGTTGATTTCTCTCATGGTGGAATTGGTGTTGATGATGGACGTACGATTCCACTGAGAGCCGAGATGTACCTTTCTGAACACACTGCTGCCGAGGCCTGCGTCACGATGGAAGGACTCCCAATCAGGATGGCTGTCTCAATTTCTGGCTTAGGGAATAAAAGTTATTCGTCACTTTGGGAAAATGGAGAACTATGTGAGGGTCACTTCAAAACATATGAATCCATTCGGGAATCAACCTTTTATCCATTTGGTGTTCTTTTCACTGCTCCGACCGAAGAAGGGCAGGTTATTGAAATTGAGTTTGCATTTTCATTTCGCAGTCGTGAACAGGCCAGACAGAATCTTGCATCGGGGCCACACGGCTTTCAGGTTGCGCAAGCGTCTGCATCATCATCATGGAAAGAAAAACTTGGGCGTATTCGCATCTCTGGTGGTGATTACGATGACCGTTGTATCTTTGCAACGGCGTTGTATCACAGCCTGATCAAGCCATCAGAAGCTCATGATGAATCACCATTCTGGCCTTGGAATGGTCCATTTTTTTTCGATTTCTCGACCCTCTGGGATATGTATAAGACACAATTACCACTCATGCTCTCACTGTTTCCAAATGATGGGGCGAAAGTGGTCAATTCGCTCCTGACGGTTTATGAAATGGAGGGCAATTTCCCTATTGGTTACAGGCTTGCACGTGGATACGACCGGTTTTCACATCAGGCAAGTGGTCTTGCACATGTTGTGTTTGCTGATGCATATCATCGTGGTCTTTCAGATATTGACTGGGAACAAGTTGTCACGCTGATGGTGAGCGACTTTAGCCGTGCCTATGGAGAAGCATTCCTTCAGGACGGTCTCGTGCATCCAATCACGCATACCTTAGACCTTGCGTATGCAGCTTTTTGCACAGCGACGATTGCTCATGGGATCGGTGATAGGAAGACGGCTCATCACATGGAGCGTCTGGCGACACACTGGCAGAATGCCTTCTCTAAAAATGGCCTTCTCAAGGACTCAACATTTTATGAAGGCACACGGTGGAATTATAGTTTTCGTCTGTTGCACGATATGGCAGGTCGTATCAAGAATCTCGGTGGAGATGCGGCATTTATCCAGTTGCTGGATAGATTTTTTGGTTATGGAGCGGAACCGTGCGCCCAGCCAACAGAGTGTCCATCACCTGAGGAAATGGCGGCGGGTGCTGCCCTTGGGCGCTTTGAGGGACTCAACAATGAGCCAGATATGGAAGTTCCATATGCATACATCTATGCCGGACGACATGATCGAACCTGTGAAGTTGTACGAGCATGTCTTACACAATGCTTTCACAATTCACCGGGTGGTTTAGTTGGAAACGATGACTCTGGGGGAATGAGTTCGTGGTATGTATGGAGTGCCCTGGGTCTTTTTCCTGTAGCTGGACAAGATGTGTTTCTTATAGGTTCACCTCTTTTTGAAAAGGCTCATATTCAAATCAAGGAAAATGCGACACTGACTATTGAAGCTATGAATAATGAACGTCATCATCCATATGTTGTCGGTTGTACTTTCAACGGAAAGTCTCTCGATCGTCCATTCCTCTACTGGTCGGAGATTGCAGCAGGAGGAACACTTTGTTTCCAGATGAGTAAAGTCGCTCAGGCATGGACTAATGTTCGTCCACCGTCATATGGAACACAGGGATTATAAAACTATTGTTCGATTCTCTTAAGCAAGAGAAGACGGAAATCCATGACGTGCGATCCTGGGATATTACTTGCCTGAAGTCTCAATATACCATCACCCTTTTTGAGTCGGATCCTACCAAGTGTCATCCGATGAAAGTTTTTTACATATGATTCTGTGCGTTGAAAGCGATCGTGTTCCATACCGGAGAGGGGTGGATCATGTGGTTCGCTGATTTTTCCGATTAAAGCAGAGTCTCCAAAACTGAGTGTTATGGTTGAGCCAATATCTTCCTTCGGACATGTGTAGAAGATTTCAACTTCATATGTGCCAGTCATGCCGACATGACACTGCCACGTGATCGCATCTTCACGGTGAGTCCAATTTGTAAAAAAGGAATCATTTGGAAAACGGTTCGATCGTTCAATGCCTCCATGAGCCACACCATCACGAGCAGGAATCTGTGTGAGATCTGTATCAGGATGGCCAATCGTGAAAGGTCGATGATCAAATTCTTTGCCATAGCCGAGAAGCATTTTCTTGTGAAATGTATCGGCTACTGTCTTGAGTCTTTTTTCCACCTCTGGCTGTTCGTCATTGATTGCAGATGTTTGTCCTGGATCCGAGTACATGTCGTAGAGTTGTCCATTGTGATCAAGACGAAACTGTTGTGTTCTCACTGATATTTTATTCTTCCAATGATGTACAAGAGTGCGATCGACTGTGCGTGATACACCTGAAAGAAGTGGTGCAACACTCACTCCATCCAGCGGTTTTGTTCCAATGACCTGGATGCCCGCTAATTCAGCAAGTGTTGGCATCAAATCCATGACGGAGCAGATCTCAGGAATCTTCGTACCAGCTTTGATCTTAGATGACCAACGAATAAATAATGGCGATCGAACACCACCCTCATCTGTTGATCCCTTGCGTCCTCGCATTCCACCATTCCACCGAGCACCATTGGGACCGTTATCACAGAAGTAGACGACAATGGTGTTGTCAGCCAGCTTGAGTTCATCAAGTTTGGTGAGAAGACGGCCAACATTCCAGTCAATATTTTCACACATAGCAAGTGCTGCTCTGGTGTGATTAAGTTTTTCAGACTGCTTCTTGGGATGATCCTGAGTAAGTTGCTTATCTTTAAATTTTTCCCACCACGTATCGGGAACCTGCATGGGTGAATGTGGCGTGTTGTATGGAAGATAGATGAAAAATGGTTCGTGCTTGTACTGTTCAATATATGAGAGCGCTCGATTTGTAAGGTCGTCGATGATATATCCTGTGCCGGTCACAAGTTGACCATTGTGTTCGAGCATCGGACTGAAGTAGTTCCCCCAGTGGCCAGAACAAAAGCCATAGAATTCCTCAAAGCCACGAGCATTCGGATGGTAAGGATACTGCATGCCGCTATGCCATTTTCCAAAAGCAGCTGTTTTGTAACCAGCATTTTGAAAAAGCTCACTGATCATCGTTTCATCAGCATTCACTCGCTCTCCACCCTCTGATGTGGAATACACCCCACAGCGAACATGATGCCGGCCTGTAAGAAATTCAGCGCGTGTTGGTGAGCAGACAGGACTTACGTAAAAGCGATCGAACTGTGCCCCACTATGAGCGAGGCGATCAATATTTGGTGTATCAATAGCCGTATTACCATGAAGGCTCAGGTCGCCCCATCCCTGGTCGTCGGTGAGAATAACCACAATGTTTGGATGTTCCTGAGCACGACTTGTGTCCAGTGGAAGTGACAATCCAACCAGAACAAACCACAACATGATATACAGTTGATTCTTGAACATAAAAAATTCTCAAGAGACAAAAAGAAGAGGAAAGGCAAACGATTCGTAATGCTCGAATAGGTACGATTCTATGAAGATGACTCTGAAGCACGAATCATTCGCACGTGGACTGGTTCAGGCAGCCCGATGACCATGTCCAGTATATCTTTATCAATAAGCGTGTAACGAATTAAGATACCCCCCTGCGTTCCATCACCTTCAGTGAACCCAAGGCGGAGAATTGCTTTACCATCCTTATTAAATTCCCATGTTCCTCGATGAGATGAGCCCGTGCTATCAGCACCAACATGGTGAATATCTCCATCGGCAGCATTCACGCTCATCAGGGAGACCGTTGTTCTTGTTCTGGATTCAGACCTCTGCTCAATCACTCGTTCTTTGATTTGCCACCGAAATGTGAATCGAAGCCCTTTACCGCCTGAGTCTTCATCTACCCAAGTCCCTACAAGTGACGACCAGTTGTTTTGCTGAAGCATTGAGGCGAGTGTCTGTGCCTGCTTGTTGTCAGACCGTGTTGGTGATTCAGGTGCAGCATCTTTGACATGAATAATAAAGTCATTGCTGAACTGCCCGTCTGGATTTTGTAGCTGTAATAAATGCATGCCTACAGCTGGAAGGTCTGCCAGTTGTATGGAAATCCGCTCATTCTTCCGAAGTGAAAGAATACTTTCTGTGCGTGAGCCATCGAGATATACCTGAGCATTTTTCTTAATGTGACGACCACTGATCTCCATTGTTTTGTTATTGGCGTGAAGAACGGGAAAAGACTGCGGCCCACGTTGTTTTTCAATTGGGCCAGCGGTCCAGATGGCTGGCTGGGGAGAATCAACATTACAGTTTTTTCCATGCCGTGCCGTCAGAGTCATAATGAGTGCACCTTCCTGCACTCGCTTTAGGATCTCATCATGCTTAAGTGACAATGTACCAGAGGCATTTCGATAGACATTATCAGAATCCAACTGAAGATGGATTCGTTGTGGAGGAGTATCCTCGATCAGCACACCATCTGCTTCCAAGACAATAGCACCTTGTTCTGCCGCACGCTCGAGAGCGTATAAGAGATCAGCCTGTGCATCGTTGTTAACCGATTCTTTGCGAAGCGTCAGTTGTCTTCCAAAAGCTCCTGAAAAGCCAGTACTCATCTCAAGCACCATATTCCAAACAGGATTAAATCGTTCTCGACCACCCCAGGAAAAACGCCAGATTTTTTCTTCAGATTGACCTTTGTCAGCAACACGACTGTAAAAAGGAAAATCAATAATATTCAGCCGTCCTTGGGGCAGAATTAGAAACCGGTCATATGCGCCACGCCATGTGGGTGCATCCATACCGGTGCCGGGAGTATTCGTACTCACAAGGTGGGGCATGCGATGGCAGTTCCCACAGATATTAGCTTTTTTCTTTGATGGATCGTCATCACCAAGAATATGAAATAATTCAAAACCTTTTCTTGCTCGCTCAGTGACAACGCTTGTGTACGGTCGACGTTGTGATGGAGGAAATGGAATGCTGAGGAGAAATCGCGCCATATCATCTCTTTGTTCAGAAGATAAACGTCCAATTTTTCCTTCGTCATTTCGTTGCTCGTCATCGATAAAAATCATCGTTGAGGCGAGTCCACCATCAATGAGGTGACGGATTCGACTCAGAGGAGTGAGGAAATCAGTATTTGGTTCATCACTGCCATGAACATTTGCACTATTATTTCCACCATAGGGATCGCCTGGAATGCCATCCCAGTGATAGGGTTCTGTATCTCGAAGACCACGAACTGGCATGGTCGAGCGTG
>JBDOMS010000377.1:0-7753 GCA_039831735.1 Pirellulales bacterium | reverse complement strand
AACATTTTGATGCTGATCGTTGAGAAGATTTTTCACTTCTTGCTGATCATGATTGAGTTCGTACAGTTCTTGTGGATTGATTTCTTGAGAGACCGCAAAATGATGATCTAAAAAAAGCTTCCAGTTTCCTGGCTTTGGACAGCTTTGAGAATGAATGGCAACCCAGGCCCTTTCGATACCCTGTTTTCCTACTTCCATGTGGTCATTCGAGAATAGTGGAATACGTGGAACAAATGCTCTCCCCTGCATTGCCGCAAGCTGCGAAACACTGTCTTCCGCTCCACGGCCATCTCCCTGAAGAGGCGGCAATGGTTCATCCACGATATCGGCAAGCGTTGCATAGATATCAGTCAATGAAAGCAATCGGTCACACGTCCGACCAGGAGTATCTACGTTTCCATCTCCAATATGACCAGCTGGCCAACTGGCGATAAACGGCACCCGATGTCCTCCTTCGTAGGTTGAGCCTTTATGACTACGCAACGGCCCAGTGAACTGCTTTTCTTTTTTCTCAGCTCCGTTATCGCTACTGAAGATGAAGAGTGTATTGTCAACAAGTTTCTTACCGGGGCGGCGCACATCATCAGTAGCCTGGAGATAGTCCAGCAATCGATTAATGTGGACATCATTCTGATAGATGAAATCTAGTCGCTCACTATTTGCTGGCGAATTGTCAACGTTTCTGCTCTTCCCTCTGATCTTGGTGCCTCCGATGCTTTCTGACGGGGTGTATGGAGAATGGTTTGCTGGTGAAGCAAAGTATAAAAAGAATGGCTTCTCACTAGCTGATGCAGACGTCATGAAGGCGAAGGATTGTTTATCGAGTACTTCCCCAAGCTTTTGGAGATCGTATCCCTTAATCTCTTTTCCATTACCAGTTGCACCTATACTTCTTCGTTGTGATATCCAACCGGGGCCACGATTTTGACGGGGACCATTTTTCACATGTGGGCCTGATGTTGGATGGGAACGTGATAAGCCATAAAAGAAATCAAATCCATGATCACATGGGCTATCCACCAGTGGCTGAGAAAGATCCGCATCATCCCAACCATTTGCAGCATCTCCGTTCTTATCAGAATACTTCAGGCCAAGGTGCCATTTTCCAACCATGCCGGTTCGATAGCCAGCAGCCTGCAGAAACTCTGGCATGGTGAGCCGGCTTCGTTCAATTAATGGATCACATTGAACACCAAATAGCACCCACTGCTTGAGATGAGTTCTCCAGCAGTATCTGCCGGTTAACAACGCATAACGGGATGGAGAACACCGACTCGAGGGGGAATGGGCATTCGTAAACCGGATACCCATTCTGGCAAGATTATTCATTGCAGGTGTAAGAAGTTGGGCATTATTCGGGTTCTCTGTCCAATCCTGATAAGCACTGGTGTCTCCCATACCCATGTCATCAGCAAGAAAAAAGATGATATTCGGCAACTGCGTTGTGTCATCTGACAGAGCCTCATAGCACCCCAATAAAAGAAGGCCTGAACAGGTCATATTCAAAATCTTGAGGTATCTGCATAAAGCCATTCTTCATATCCTTTAATGATGATACGGAAACGTACACCTAAGCAAGAAACACAAACATATCCTTGCATATCTCAATCGTTTCTCAAAACATCCTCTGTCGCTCAACCAGAAGCTTCTGTGCAACGACCATACATCTGAATCAACAAACACCATCAGGCGCATGTTGTTCCTGCCATGATTTTTTATCAAACATGTTGTTTGGTGATTTGTCGGTCGGAGCACAGAACCACCTTGCAATGTAAAAATCTTTGACAAAATGAACACCTGATACCTGTAGTGAAACACCTTTTTCGATTATCATACGAAATAGGAAACGTTCTACATCGATGACCCATCATATAGTGCCATGTAGTACTCCTCACGTGAGAGCACTGTTCCGTAATATCAAACGCATTGCATCATCCAGTTCATTAGGAAGAATGCTGCCAGAAACTTATTGGCCAGGAGGAACAACCTGTTCACCACTGAGTTGGTGTGCACCCGGTGGATACTGCCAATTCTGAGGCTGATAGCGGACGGTCATTGGAGATGGAGCGACATATGCCGGAGGAGGTGCTCCTTGTGGTTGGTACATCCAGCCAGGAGTCGCTGTTGGCGGTGGCTGGTAACCTGGTGCCTGTTTTCTGTTGACGGGCACTTGAGTAGTCTTCGGCATGACTGTAATTGGGGGACCAATGGTGTACGTGAATGTATAGGTGGGTGAGAAGTATTGCGTAAACGGTTTTCCATCAGGACTGATCCCTGTGTAAGGTACAGTCTGTGGCACCCAACCTGTTGGAATAGTGGAGCCCGGCACAACTACCGAGGGAAGAGGTGGTGCCTGCCAATACGGAGGCCGTTCGGCCGACGTAGCTCCACCCTGAGATATCAGGTCATTCGATCCACTCTGTCCCCACAAGATGTTTCCGCCAATGCCACTCAACCCGACAGCACTCGTTACAATCATCACGCATAAAAGGCTCCACATGCTGAGACGATTGGTTGAATAAGAGATTTTTCTACGATGCTGCCTCACAAAGTGTTCTCCTGATACGAGTCTACTTGTAAACTTTCTTGCCTCGAGAAGCGAGACAGTTTTTCAACATCTAGGATGAACTGTTGATTGAACTTGCCATATTCATGCAGTCTGGGTGAACTGTGCAGTCAGGTAAACTCATTTCTTACCCGAATCATGTCGTATGACTATGCTTCAGATCTCCTACTATCGCGTCTTTGTTACAGTCAGCTTTGGGGTACTTCTAGTCGCACCAATCTATGCTCAGGATTATCCAGTCTCACAACTGGAAGCTGATGCAAGGAGAGCTGGGCTGCGAGTGCTGAATGGAACTCATCTGACTCTTGTAACTGACCGACCATCACGAACAGATGACGGCATTCCTGAACTCCCTGCGGTCTTTGATCAGGCGTTTAATGTGTGGTGTAACCATTTCAACATAGCCCCTGAGAAATATTCTGGCTGGAAAGCGTTTGGATGCCTTGTTGTTGAGAGGGAACGATTTCGCGAAGCAGGTCTCTTACCAGATGACATACCTGATTTCAGTAATGGTTTTTGTGATCGAAACCGCTTTTGGATCATGGATCAGAGTAATCCCAACTATCGACGGCATCTTATGCTCCATGAAGGAGTCCATGCCTTCACAATCTGTCTCAAAGAACTCAATGCTCCGGCTTGGTACACCGAGGGCATTGCAGAAATGCTCGCAACTCATCGCCTTGAAGAAAGTCCCTTTCCCCATTTCGTTTCAACTCCCATTCCAGCTCGCGCGAGCGACGTCGAACAGCTTGGAAGAATCGAGGAAATTCAAAGACTCCATAGAACAAATCGCATGCCTTCAATTGCACAGGTTTTTGCCATGCGAGGCTCGGCGCACGGCAAGCTATCACTCTATGCCTCCACTTGGGCAACGGTCGCGATGCTTTCACTTCATCCACGTTACTCAAAAGAATTTTCTAGTCTTGAAAGGGGTTCACTCGATCAATCTTTTACAACTCGACTGACCACTTCTCCAACATGGAATTCTGCTGAAGCAACCCGAGACTTTGATGCCTTTACAGATGAGATTGATTATGGGTATGACTTTCAGCGATCTGCAGTTGATTGGGATCCGGGAACAGTGCTGCACACTGGTCGCCATATCGAGGTCCGCGCAGACCAAGGCTGGCAAAATAGTGGCATACGACTTCAGCCTGCAAAGCGGTATGTCATACATGCAGGCGGCAGAGTACTCATAGGACATTCACAAGCAGGCCCACTTGAAAGCGAGCCTCAAGGGATATCACTATCCTGGCACCGACGTTGGCCGATAGGACGATTACTTGCTGCCCAATGGACGCAAGACAGTGATGGATCCCGCCCACGATTCGTGCTAGTGTCGGAAGGAATCGGTGGGAACATAAAGCCGCTTGTAGAAGGACCATTGTTCTTCAAAGTGAATGAATCACCCGGTCAACTTGCCGACAACGCAGGATCGTATGAGGTGCACGTTCAGCCCCAATAAACGACTGGTTAAGGCTTGGTTATCCTCATTGTTGAGCAACGAGTTCATTTGCATGAAGGCTTGGCAAGTCACTTGAGCCCATAAGCCATGCATCAATAGCATGGGCTGCCTCGCGACCTTCATTAATGGCCCACACAACAAGACTTTGCCCACGTCGGCAATCACCCGCAGTAAAGACCCCTTCGACATTTGTTGAATACTGGCCGTACTGGGCTTGGAAATTCGAACGTGCATCACAAGTCACACCTAGTTGTGTGGCAACTGTTGACTCAGGACCACTAAAACCCAAAGCAAGAAGTACCAACTGACACGGCCATTCCTGCTCACTTCCTTCAACCACAGTAAAGGGAGGGCCTCCTTGCTGAGGGCGACTCCAGTCAACTCGAACTGTTTTCACACCTCTGAGCCGCCCCGATTTATCACCAAGAAACTCAACCGTCTGGACTGAAAACTCACGTGGATCACCTGCGAGTTGTTTACCAGTAACGTTGGAATAATCAAATCGTGCTGCAGCCTCAACGTGGCCATAATCCTTCCTCAATATTTTAGGCCATTGTGGCCAAGGATTATTTGCTGCTCTTTCTTCTGGAGGTTGAGGAACGATTTCAAATGTAACAAGAGAACGGCATCCATGTCGTAATGATGTACCAATGCAATCTGTTCCTGTATCACCCCCACCAATGACAATGACATCTTTATCTTTTGCAGAAAGATAAAGACCATCTGCATGACGTGCATCGAGTAAACTTTTGGTGTTACGGGTAAGAAAATCCATTGCAAAGTAAATGCCCTCAAGTTCTCTTCCTTGTGTTTTTGCAAAAAAATCATTTGGATGTGTCGCTCCTACACATAAGGCGATCGCATCAAAATCCTCTTGCAGTTGGGCTGCAGCAATATCTTTTCCAATCTCGACACCTGTCTTAAAAATGACACCCTCATCTGCAAGCAAGTTCACTCTTCGCTGAACAACTTTCTCCTTATCTAGTTTCATATTGGGAATGCCATACATCAGTAACCCACCAATACGATCCGCACGTTCAAACACTGTCACAGTGTGACCAGCAGAATTAAGTTGTGCAGCACACGCCAAACCGGCAGGACCTGATCCAACAACTGCTATTTTTTTCCCCGTGCGACTCTCTGGTGGCTGAGGAGTAATCCAGCCTTCTTCCCAACCACGATCAACAATTGAACACTCTATTTGCTTGATAGTGACCGGAGGTTCATGGATTCCAAGAACACATGACCCCTCACACGGCGCTGGACAAACACGACCCGTGAATTCAGGAAAATTATTTGTTTTATGCAGACGGTCCAATGCCTCCCGCCAATGTCCTCGATAGATAAGATCATTCCACTCTGGAATAAGATTGTGTACAGGACACCCCGCAGCCATGTTCGCAATGAGATCACCCGTATGACAAAAGGGGACACCACAATCCATGCATCGAGAACCCTGCTTTTGGAGGTCAACAACGGGCAAGTCGACGTGGAACTCATTCCAGTCATCGATGCGCGTAGAGGGATCACGCTCCGAGTAGGTCTTCCGGTCAACAGTCATGAATCCACGCGGATTACCCATAACATCTCCTTTATCGTTTCACTTGTATGTTTTGATTACGTAGTAAGACTTTTATGAACTCACCGATGCGGAGCTTTCCGAAGCAAGTTCTGCGAGAGCTCGTTTATAATCACGCGGCATGATCTTTACGAAACTCAAAAGAGACTTCTCCCAATCATCGAGGATGCTTGAAGCCACTGTTGAACCTGTGAACGCAGCATGCTTTTCAATAAGCTCTCTTAACTCTTCAACATCTTCTTTTGTTTCCACTGACTCAAGTTCTACGAGTTCAAGATTGCAATTTAATCTCAAAGCATCTCGATCCGGAGCAAAAACATAGGCAACACCACCAGACATACCAGCCGCCAAGTTTCGACCTGTTGCACCGAGAATGACAACGCGTCCTCCAGTCATATATTCAAGGCCATGATCACCAACGCCTTCAACCACGGCATGGACTCCGCTATTCCGCACGCAAAAACGTTCAGCAGCCACACCACGTATAAAGGCTTCACCTGCCGTCGCACCATAAAAGGCTACATTGCCGACAATAATGTTTTGTTCTGGAGAAAAGGTAGATGTTTTGGGCGGATAGATAATGAGACGACCTCCCGAGAGACCTTTGCCAACGTAGTCATTCGCATCTCCCTCGAGTTCAATGGTTATTCCAGACGCCAGCCATGCGCCAAGACTCTGGCCTGCAGAACCTTTCACATCGATATGGATGGTGTCATCAGGAAGCCCATGTTCTCCATTGGCTTTTGAGACTTCATGACTCAGCATTGTTCCAAAGGCTCGATCAATATTTTCGATTTCCATCTCGAAACGAACCGGCTGTTGCTCATGAATTGTAGCAAGGGACTTTTCAACAAGTTTGTTATCAAGTACCTCATCGAGCCCATGGTTCTGAGCAATCGTACAATGAGTCTCAGTGTCGGCATGTGGACCTACTGCCGGTGTGAGAATCGGCGCAAGGTCAAGGCCTTTCGCCTTCCAGTGCTCAACTGCATCATCAGTTTCAAGCACTTCTACATGTCCAACCATCTCATGAATTGAACGGAATCCAAGGCTTGCCATGATTTCTCTAGCTTCTTCGGCCACGAGAAAAAGATAATTTACAACATGCTCAGGTTTGCCAGAAAACTTTTTGCGTAGAGCAGGGTCCTGTGTAGCGATACCGACCGGGCATGTGTTGAGATGACATTTTCGCATCATGATGCAACCGAGGCTGATCAGAGGCGCTGTTGCAAAGCCATATTCCTCAGCACCCAAAAGGGCAGCAATCACAACATCCCTTCCCGTCTTGAGCTGTCCATCCGTTTCAAGGCGGACACGGCTTCGCAGGTCATTCATCACAAGCGTTTGATGAGTCTCCGCTATACCTAACTCCCAAGGCATACCTGCAAACTTTATGCTGGTAAGAGGTGATGCACCCGTTCCACCATCCGTTCCAGAGATCAGTATTTTGTCAGCATGTCCTTTCGCAACACCCGCGGCAATCGTTCCAACACCTACCTCAGAAACAAGTTTGACACTGACGGCCGCAGAAGGATTTGAATTTTTCAGATCAAAAATCAGTTGAGCGAGATCTTCGATGGAATAAATATCGTGATGCGGAGGCGGACTAATCAAGCCTACGCCAGGAGTTGAATGCCGAGTAGCTGCGATGATCTTGTTTACTTTGTGACCAGGAAGCTCACCACCTTCACCTGGCTTGGCTCCTTGGGCAATCTTTATTTGAAGTTCATCAGCATTGGTAAGGTACCAACTTGTCACACCAAATCGTCCAGAAGCAACCTGCTTGATATAGGATCGCTTCGAGTACTGATTTGCTTGGGCACTGGCCTTCTCTTCATCCAAATTCTTGAGCGTTTCAAGCATGCTACCGTGATCATCTTCAGAACGATCAAACCATTTGAATCGCTCTGGATCTTCTCCTCCTTCCCCTGTGTTGCTCTTACCTCCGAGAACATTCATTGCCACAGCAAGCGTCTCATGCGCTTCTGCTGAGATAGAGCCATAGCTCATAGCCCCTGTACAAAAACGCTTGACAATTGATCTTGCTGGCTCCACTTCATCAAGTGGCACAGCGGTTCGTCCCTTTTTGAATTTGAGGAGGCCTCTCAAGAAGCACTTTCGATGAGCCTCCTCGTTTACCAAT
>JBDOMS010000185.1:0-1861 GCA_039831735.1 Pirellulales bacterium | reverse complement strand
TTGAGATCGGCAGGAAAAGTGCGGCAGTAGGTTCCAACCTCGGGATACCTATCAAGGCCCTTAAAACGCAACATTTCCGCACGCAAGGGGTGTAGGTCTGCCTCCTGATAACAATTCGCATGCAAGAAGGCGTAATCAGGCTGATACTGCCATGGCAAAAGACTGAACCCGGAATTCTCGCCAAACTGATTTACAGAGTTCTCTACATGAGTATATGAGTGGAACAGACCGGGGGGCACTCGCTCATCAACCAGAGACATCAACATGTAATGAACACCACCCCAATGGGCTAAATTAGATCCATAATTCGGCTCAACATACTCAAACACTTTGTGCCGTTCACACAGCGAAATGTTCAAAATTATAAAGTGATCATCAAAAAACGGAGCGTGTGAACCCCATGACGAATCGAGACCGGTTACCAAACCTATCCTTGCCGACACCGCATTTTGTTTCACAACGTCTTCTTGGAGCAAGCATTTAAGCTTTCGTATATCTAGACACCAGGCATCGCCATTGGTCACCAAAGCGTAATCGTCACCATTTCGCCTCGCGTATTCATAGGCGTGCCGAATGCCCTCGAGCACGCGAAACGCCGCTGTGTACTTTATATGAATTTTGAGCAGCTCATGATTTTCGTTGATTTCAATCGGAAAGTGGCCATCTATGTACTGACTCTCGCGTGGAGAAGGGGGCTCAGGATAGCCCCCCTGTGAGATGAGGTGCAATGAGTCAAAGATGCCTAACTCCTTGTTTTGGAGCCGCACGATCTCTGAACCAAGCAGCAGGTCCTCGTAGTTATTCCAGACGTTCCAGGCGATAGTTAGTTTCACTAAGTAGGTCTCCCGCTAAAATTCAGAATAACTTCTGATTGGATGGATCCCAAGCCAATCGATGTGCGTGAATGTGTCATTTAATTTTGTCAACGTACTTTTTTTGGAATTGAAAGTTATCGGTGCGAAACAGGAGCTTGAGCATAGCCATGATGGGTTTGAGGTTCACGAGCGGGCTGAAATACCAGAACTCACTGCGTCGAAAATATCGCATTCTGTTTAGCCAACTAATTGGCTGGTGGTGCTGCGCCGCAAGATTTTGTCGTAACAGCCTCAAAAGTGCAGGCTTGAACTCGGAGTATAAAGTTAAAAAGCCAGTGGACTCGCACAAGTGAAATGGCATTGGATTGAAGAGGCAAATTCGCCCAAAGTAATTCCTGCTGGCATCCGGCACGTAATGGTTGTGAAACTCCCCTTCATTTATAGAGTACTCAATCATACTTAAAAGATGCGCATGTCGACCACCTCCCTCACAGAAGTGGCTGGCATGGACCAACTTCCGATCGAAGAACGCAGTTTCGACGGCCCGTTTCAAATTGAGCACTATGAAGTGATCGTCGACAAGGGGAAACCGCGGCGAATGCCGGAAACCAGCACCAACTATTCTGCAAATACGGAACGACCATATGGACTTTTGTACTGACTCCGATGCCAGCAACGCAGCGAGACGGTCGAGAGATACTGGAATTCCGTTTCCAAAGCTTATGAGAGCAAAGTCAAGATTTTTGTCGCGGGCATGACGGTAGACATCCTGAAGATCGTTGATCGTGTCGTAAGGATACTGAGTCGTCTTGCGCTCAAATAACGTGGAGTTTGATTGAGGTCTGTCAGTAAACAAGGTTAGCTGTTCGAAAGGAACATCACCATTAACTCTGGTTAGAAACTGAATTGCCAGATCAATCTCTTCACTTACTCTACCGAGCCAAAACATACCTAGCTTCATGTGCCGGTTTCCAAAAAAAAGGTGATGAGGGATGTGTCACTTGGCATACGAAGCTGCTGATTCAAATTTAGTTCTTTTTTGTTAA
>JBDOMS010000587.1:0-1863 GCA_039831735.1 Pirellulales bacterium | reverse complement strand
TCAATGTCATAACAGTGAACATCTTGCCAGCCGAGGTCATCTGTGAGAATCAAGACGACATTCGGCTTGGCGGGGCGTTCAGTTCCAACAATTTCGGTTGCACCTGTCAAAGTCACATGGCAATACGTGAGCAAGAAAAGCGCGTAAGGTAGTTTCTGCATGGCACATCAGTGAAGGGTAGATTGAAAAAGTTTTTCTTTGCAGGATGCGGGCTTTTGTTGTCTGTGTTTTTGTTGTGGATATTTTAGCAACCGCATTTTTATCTTATTGTTGATGATGTCTACGAAAAAAGATAGAAACCGTTGCGAAACTTATGTTTAAGTGCGACCGGTAGAGTGTCGTCATGACTCAGGATGATTTTGTGCAAAACATCCGCATAGGAGAAAACGATGAACCGATTGGTTTGTGGCGTAATTTTCTGTTTTCTACTTTCTGTAGGTGCCGGTAGGTCTGAGGGAGCTGATCGCCCGAATATTGTTTTCTTGTTTGCTGATGATCAGCGTGCGGACACAATTGCCGCACACGGTAACAGCCACATCCAAACTCCACACCTCGATCGACTTGTACGAGAGGGCGTGAGTTGTCAGCAGAACTATTGTGCGGGGTCGTACTCAGGAGCAGTGTGTGTTGCCAGTCGGTCAATGATTATGACCGGACGACATTGGATGCGGATAGATGACACTCGCAACTGGAATGGGCTGCCCTTATTACCAGAGCTCCTCGGTGCGAACGGATATGCAACGCATGCTGTAGGGAAATGGCATAATGGGCTCCCAACTCTGGCGCGAGCATTCCAGTCAGGTAAGTCAATTATGATGGGCGGAATGTGTGATCACACAAAAGTGCCACTTCAAGATCTCACTGGAGAGGGTGAACTGACCAATGCCCGTGTTGGTGATGGGTTTTCAAGTACCCTCTTTGCTGATGCAGCCATTGATTACCTCGCTACGCAAAAAAATGGAAACCATCCCTTTTTTCTTTATGTCGCGTTCACGGCGCCGCATGATCCGAGGAATCCGCCAGAATCATACCGGCAGACGTACTATGACAATCCACCGCCGCTTCCAGAGAATTTTCTGCCTCAGCATCCGTTCGATAATGGTCAGATAAGTCGTGGAGGACGTGATGAAGGTCTTGCAGATTGGCCACGACAGCCGGACGTCATTCGTGATCAACTCTGTGAATACTATGGGCTTATTACCCATCTGGATGGACAGATAGGGCGAATTCTAGATGCGATAGATGAACACGGATTTGGTGAAAATACTGTCGTGGTCTATTCGGCAGATCATGGCCTGGCATTGGGAAGCCATGGACTGCTCGGGAAACAGAATGTCTACGAGCATTCAATGCGTTGTCCGTTAGTGGTTCGCGGCCCCGGCATCCCTGCAAATACTTCTACAATGGCGATGACATATTTGCTGGATCTGTATCGTACTTTTTGTGGTTATGCAAAAGTTGATGTGCCAGAGGGCGTTGATGGTTACGATCTTCGCTCGGTCTTTGAAGGGAGTCAGAAATCAGTGCGAAACTCTGTTTTTCTGGCCTATCAGGATAAAATGAGAACCATACGCGATGGGCAATTGAAGCTTCATGTCTATCCAGAAATTAATTACCGTCTTCTATTCGATCTCGAATCGGACCCCCTTGAGATGGGAAACCTTGCAGAAAACCCTGATCATGCCAATGATGTTGAGCGCCTTATTGGTGAGATGAAGCGGTGGCAGAAAAAACTAGGCGACACAGTATCGCTTTCAACGGATAATCCAAAGCCAAAAGCAATCAATCTCACTGGAAAGCCCCGGATACTTGATAGGTGGCAGCCACAATGGATTCGTGAAAAATACTTCGGTGGTCGTGACT
>JBDOMS010000632.1:3132-7779 GCA_039831735.1 Pirellulales bacterium | reverse complement strand
GAGAACTCAAACAACTTGTAGAAGAGGCGGGGCCTGATTTCGTAGGAGTCAATTTTGATTCTGGAAACGCGTGTTGGACACTCGAGGATCCTGTACAGTCACTTTTGACGCTTGCCCCGTACGTCCTCACAACAAGTCTTCGTGACACGATGCTTTGGGAGACAGACGATGGTGTTGTAGCCCAGTGGACTGCGATGGGAGAAGGATGTGTTGACTTCAAGACGTTTTTTCAAATATTCAGAAAAGAGTGCCCTGATGTGACTGTTCATATTGAAACGATTTCAGGTTTTCCAAAGACATTTTCAATTTATGAAAAGGAATTCTGGAAACCATTTCCTCACGCTCGTGCGAAGGAGTTTTCTGCATTTCTTGCGCTGGCCAAAACAGGCACTCCGATACCTGCCTTTCAGCCAACAGGCGCAGATAAACTGCAGGAACAAAAAAACTTCCAGATTGCTGAGATCGAGAGAAGTATCCGTTACTGCAAAGATGTTTTGGGACTTGGGTCCTGATTCAATGTATGTGATGGAGTATGCATAACAGAATCAGGGAGAGCGTCTCCAGCCTCAACAAATGACAGAAGATCGTGGATCTCGTCTCGTGTAAGTACATTCAGCAGACCTGCTGGCATGGATGAAATCTGAGAAGAAAACTGTTCATCAATATCTGTTTTTTTGATCACCGATACTTGATCCGGTGCAAGGAGATTTGTTGCAAGTCGAATTGACGTGGGTGTCTCTTCGAGAATCATTCCGGAGATAACTTTTCCATTCCTGAGTACAAACTGTATGGTCTTATAGTTTTTATGAATGTCTTTTGATGGATCAAGAATGTGTTCGAGAAGGTCTCGGCCACGAATTTTCTTGACGCTTTCTATAAGGTTCGGGCCAAGATTTACCCCATGTCCGGCTGCAACATGACACTGTGAACACTGTGCTTTCACGAATGCGTGCATGCCACGAAGCAATGTGTCTTCCGTGGCTGAAGTCTGTACGGTTGGAAAGTCATCAAGTGTCCACTTCTTCACAATCGTTGGTCGACAGGCTGCCAAAAGTTCCTCAACCTCAGCAGCATCTTTTGCAACCACCATCTGTCCATTCATAACGATCCAATGACCTGGGAAGGTACACACATATGGGTAGACGCCAGGTTTCGAAGGTGCATTAAATCGAAGCACATGCACAAGTGATTTCCGCGTCGGACCGATCATTGGTGTTGCAGAGAGAATGAGATCTTTTTTTGACTCAGGAATAAAATCACTGGAAGCATTTTTTGGATCCTTTGCCATATCATTGGCAGCCATCCCAACCTCGGCCAAGGATCCTGGCTTCACAATCACAAGGTTGTGGTCAGTGGCATCTGGATTGGTGAAGACAATTTTTACTGGTTGGTCTGGAAGGACAGCAAACTGCTTGAGCGTAAAGAGCATGCGCTCCGGTTCACAGGAAATCTGAAATTCAACGAGACCAGGTTGCTGATCAAATGATTTTTCCTTGCCATTCGGCTTCGGTTCTCGTATCTCCTGCTTGCGTTTCGCTCGCTTGAGGAGGGCTGGAATCGGTGAGGCATCATCGTTTTCCCAGTGATGCCGAAGTGTGTGGGACTCAAGTGCGCAGATCACAGCATATTCAAGATGACCAGACATAGGGCGACGACAAACTTCAAGAACGGCATCCAGTGCAGGGCGTGTTCCCACCCAACTTGCTGACATGGCTGCCTCCATACGAACAAGGCCGGAGGAGTCTTGTGCAGCTCGCATGAGAAGCTCATCACAGTCTGGGAATGAAGTATGCCAGAACTGAAGCTGTCGTATGGCTGCAGCCCGTGCATGATGATCTGTGCAGGCAAAGAGGTCCAACACAAGGTCAGGGCGGATGGACCCAAGTGTTGAAAAAGCCCACATTGCCTCAGTTTTATGCCGTGCGTAGTTGGTGTCATTTCCGTCAAGGCGATTCAACCATGCTTCGACAGCGCCAATGGCCTGAGTTCGTTCTCGAAGTAAGAGTTCACGTGTTGCAAGGTATCGAACACGGAATTCTTGGTGACCTAAAAGTGATGCTAACTCGTCTTCTGTTGCTGCTGCAATCGTAGGAAGCTTCGAAGGCTTTTCACCTTTCCCAACAATGCGCCAAATGCGTCCGGATTCACGATCTCGACGGCTATCCCGGAGAGAGTATTGTGCATGTCCTTTGACCGGGTTGTACCAATCCACCACAAAGAGGTCACCACGTGGACCAAAATGACAGTCAACAGGAATGAAACTCAGATTGGTGGAAAAAATCAGATCACTGACATACTGTTCCCTGTAACCGAAATCATTTTCAATCCAATTATGAATTTCGATCCTATTTGTCGGCTTATAGCGTGCCTTGATGAAACCTCCTTGTAGTTCTTGAGGAAATCCTGGTGTATCGACAAAGGCTTGGCCACAGGTGCCAGAGTAGGCTTGTAGTCCTTGGGGTTTGGCGTGTTGTTGTGGGTAGGGAGGATCAAGCGAATGAAAAGCCTCTGCAAATATAGGATGACTGGCTACGTGATTCCCCCATGGATCAAATGTCACCCCCCATGGATTCGTACTGTGATAGGTTCCAAAGCTTGTGAGCGCGAAGGAATGCGGATCGTAACGAAACCATCCGCTATTTTGTTGACGAACAGGACCATAGGGTGTTTCAACCTGTGAATGGTGAAAAATACTTTCTCGAAAAATAAGACCTCCATCAGGAGACCAGATAAAGTCATGCAGTGAATGATGAGAATCTTCTGTTCCAAAACCTGAGAGAATAACATCATGAATATCTGCTTTGTCATCACCATCTGTATCTTTGAGGAAAGTGAGATAAGGCTGTTCAGAGACATAAACACCGCCATCACCAAATTCGAAAGAAAGAGGTAGATGGAGGTCATCTGCAAAGATGGTGGATGTATCCGCCTGACCATCCCCGTCAACATCCTCAAGTATGACAAGCCTGTCTCGAGAGGCCATTCCCGGATAAACATGAGGATACGCTTGTGATGTACTCACCCACATTCGGCCACGAGCATCCCAGCGACACTGAATTGGATTTGCAATCTCCGGAAACTCTTCTTCTCCTGCAAAAAGGTTAACGTCGAATCGAGGATCGACTTGAAACGCTTTTTTTTCCTCTTCAGCTGGGAGCCACGTATTCGCTCCCCGAGCCTCATCGACGGTTGGCATTTTTGGAAGGTTTGAGTCATCAATGTGTTCAGGAACAGGACGACCATGCGCGATATCCCATATCCGACGATCGCGATTGGCACACATAATGTCAAAACTGTGAAGCGCTGGCAGAAAGTCGAGATAACCGTACCGTCCATTACGACCGCCCGTGTAATAGAACGTGTTGAGTGGCCGATATCGACGAAAGAATTGAAGATCAAGATCAATAGTCGCCAGCCGGAGTCGCTCCTCAACCACGGGAGGGGGTGACTGAAAACAGCCACGGAAAAAGGAATCCACAAAGACGTCATAACCTTCTTTGTTGAGATGACAACCGTTGATTGTCAGGTCAGTTGCTGGATTGCCGAGATACTGAAGCATTGGTTCGAAGACATCAACGAAAGCAACGCCCTGTTGTTCTGCAACTGTGCGCATGGCATCGGTATACATCTTAATCCGTGTGTTGTTTCGGTCTGCGGCCGCGACACCACGCACATTTTCATTTGGAATAGGCGAGACGAGCACAACACGAGGAGCAGCTGTGCCATTGAATGCTTTTGACTGCAATGTCTCCAAAAAGGTAGTGAGCTTTTCCTTAAATGCATCTAGTCCAGCCTCGCCGGCAAATGATTCATTGAATCCATATGCAGCGATAATGACATCTGCCTTAAGGAAGGTGAGGTGTTGGTCAATGTCTCCAAAGTTTTCTGGGCGTGGCGAGAGATCGATTTCATCGGCTGACCACGCCAAATTTCGAACGACAAGCTCATTATCGGGAAAGGCTGCGTGAAGTGTAGCTGTAAGCTGTCCGAAGAGTTGCGCTCGTTCAAAGAGCGTGTTTCCAATGAGACAAATGTGATCCCCGCGTTGAATCGAAAGTGGGAGTGCAGTGCTCTTTCGTGAGCAGTTGGCAGCACGCGGTGACGTTTTGGCAAAAATTCCTATGTCATCGAATTCTTTTTCAGCTGCAAGACAAAACGGTTGGGTTATTGCAGTCAAAACAATAATCACGCAATAACAAAGGGTTTTTTTATGGAGAGATACAAACATAATTGTGGGGCCCTGTTACAGTACGTACTGAATAGTCTTGTTTCTTACGGTTATTGCTGTTGTATCTAGAATACATACATCAGATGGATAGCCAATACTTTCCAGACAGTTCAATTATCTTGCAGCACATAGTCTTATTGGGACGGAGAAAAGTTTTTGAAGAAGTGGTTTGAGTAATGAAAAAATCTAAAAGCAATCAACGAATAAAGATGATTGTACCAACAATAGCTGGTGTTGGAGTACTCAGCATTTCTCTGCTTTTTCTGACTATTTATTTTCTGAAAACAAAGTCCAGTGTCGATGACGTACCAAAAACTCGACGAGAAGTCATCGCATTGATTGAGGAAGCCAATAGGGCTGTTGGGCTTCTGGAAAACCATTCATTGGATCAAGCGGTGCCACTATTGGAACGTATCGCA
>JBDOMS010000632.1:0-3122 GCA_039831735.1 Pirellulales bacterium | reverse complement strand
TGCAAGGCAGAATCTTGCTGTGGCAGCGGTCTTGGCGTTCTTTGATGAACAAACAGATATCGTTCGCCTGGATCGTGCCAAGCAAAGAATGCGTGAACTGGAGCAAACGAATGTTGAGGGATACGTAGAGGATTGGTTGTGGGCGATGATCTCGATGCTTGCTCAGGATAGCACGAAAGCAGAGCAAGTGTTTTCAAGGATCGTTCAACAACAACCAGAGCAGGCAGCTGGATGGTATGGATTATGGCGGGCTCAGGAGATAAGTGATCGTCAGTTACTGCAAAAGCTAGAAACACTAGAGAAAGCAATCCAAACTGCACCGTCAAATATCTGGCTCCACATTGAATGGATGCGGGTTATTGCGAAGGAGCCAGAGTACTATGCAGATCATATCAATCTGCCACAGCAGATTGAATCGTGCTGGCATGCTATTGCACCCTATTCAAAAACAATCAAGACATTCACGAAAATTGATCTTCGTACATTTCTCAGCGAGTCTGTGCGAGCAGCAGAAGAAGGACAGTGGTCACGAGTATCAGGTCGCCTTCTGGCAATTGCAAATGTGCTCACCCCCAAAAGTGAGATAGATCGTCGCAAGGTAAGTCCTCATCCATTGGAGTTTGTGTGTGAACCGTTTGGTGAAACATTACTGAAGCAGTATGGGCTAAGTGAGTCAGTTGACCATACAGCGATCACTGTTCAGTTTGAGTTGACCAAAGAACTATCAATCAATGAACTAGGAGAGGCGAAAGCATGTATTCTTGAAGATATGAATCTTGATGGTCTTCTCGATCTGATTACCGTGTTTGATTCGAAGGTTGTGGTTTGGAGTCAGCTCAACGGAGGCTGGCAGCTACTCTGTGAGTCTGTCCTCCCAAGGGGAACGGTTGGTGCCATCGCGGTCGATCTTGACCTTGATTTTGATGAAGCAAGGCGTAGCGTGCAGGCAGTATTTCCACCACATGTAGAAAAAGAACAAAACCAATCTCCCTCGAAGGATACAAGAAACACGTGCCCAGCTGCGGATCTTGATTTGGTCATTTTTGGTGCACATGGAATTACGTGTCTTGAAAACATATACCGTGAGGGTGAGGGGCGGATCCTTCAGCCGTTCAATTTTCCGGTGCCTGAGAAAAATAATGTCACAACCGTTTGTCCAGCAGACCTTGATGCCGATGGATTCATCGATCTGATAATCGGTACACCAGATGAGTTACAGATTTTTACCAATCTGGGTAGTGCAGGCTTTCGCACGGAAGCAATCAAAGGCAGTACTCACAACCTTGGTTCGTTAGAAGAAATTGAATCAATTGATTTTGACGATGATGTGGATGTCGATTTTGTGGTGCTGGGAAAAAATGCAGTCGGTTGGTTTGAGAATTTACGGCATGGACAGTTTCGCTTTCATAGTCTTTCACCAGTTTCCGGTGAAGCACATTCTGTTGAAGTGGTAGATGTAAATATGGATTTTGCTTGGGACGTTGTCATCGGAGGAACGACCGGCTTGAGCTGCTTTCTTTCACAGCGACCTCAGGGGGCACCCATGGGTGCACGAAAGATGGTCAATATCACTAAGGAACCTGTTTTCGATCTTGAAAGCTTTGACTATGACAATGATGGAATAATCGATTTGCTTATCAGGCATCCGCAATCAGTGATGACAGCAAGAGGTCTTCCAGACGGTAGCTATCATTTCACAAATGAATCTGCAAATGACTTGCTCAGGAGTGTCTGTCCAGAGACAGCCACAAAAACTTTCGATGTTGGTGACGTTGATGGTGATGGAGATATTGATGTCATGGCATTGGGTGGTGCAGGTATTGCCATGTTCAGGAATCAGGGGGGCAACACCAATCATTGGATTGATATTTCGTTAGAAGCTCAGCAAGTGAAGGGAGCAGGTTTTGCACCAAGTGGTCGGGTCAATGCTAATGGACTCGGTAGTCGACTTGAAATTCGCGCAGGAGATTTAAGCCAGTTGCATAACGTCCAAAGGCGCATCACGCATTTTGGACTTGGACAGCGAGAGACTGCCGATATCGTTCGTGTTGTTTGGCTCAATGGTGTGCCACAAAATATCATTTCTCCGCCTGTTGATGTCGTTGTGTGTGAACAGCAGGTTCTTCTTGGATCGTGTCCATATCTGTATGCATGGAATGGCTCTCACAATGTTTTTGTCACAGACCTTCTGTGGGCAGCTCCAATAGGACTCCAGCATCGAGAAAACGAGCTTATGCCATTCAGATCATGGGAACATCTCAAAATATCAGGATCGAAACTCTCTCCGCTGAACAATACCTATGTGCTTCAAGTTACTGAAGAACTGTGGGAGGCAGCCTATTTTGATCATGTGAAACTCACAGCTGTTGACCATCCTCGTGGAGTAGACATTTTTTCAAATGAAAAAGTCGGTCCGGCAGAGATTGCTGCTTTTGGTATTCATACTGTCCATTCCCCGGTGTGGCCTGTTTCAGCAAAGGATGATCGTGGCCATGATATTTTGAATGAACTTCTTCACCTGGATGAAAAATATCCTCCGAATCGAGAACGCCAACGGCGGCAAGGGTTGCTTGAGACGCATGCAGTCGAGCTTGATTTGGGGTCAGTCATATTTGATTCGAAAGACAGCATAAAACTATTTTTGACCGGTTGGACTTTTCCAACAACAGTAGGCATTAATCTTGCACTTGATCGTGATCCTGCACTTGGAGTGCCTCATCCGCCGTCTCTATCAATTCCGGATGGACAAGGAGCATGGAAGACAGTTATTCCGTTTATGGGCTTTCCAGGTGGAAAAACAAAAACAATCGTTGTTGACCTTACTGGCTTACTGGAGCAGGAAGATCCTCGTGTGCGAATCGAGACAAGTATGGATATTCGTTGGGATCAGGCTTTTTTCTCAGTTGGTACCGATTCAAGTGAATTCCAGCTCAAGGAATTGCCACTCGTGTCGGCTGATCTCCACTATCGAGGTTTTTCGCGTGTGATTCGTGATGGTTCAGATGGTCCAGAGCAATTTGACTACCACGCCATATCAACTATCGAAAAATGGCCTCCCATGTTGGGCAACTTTACACGCTATGGTGATGTGCGAACATTGATCGAAGCATCAGATGATCAGT
>JBDOMS010000382.1:0-7790 GCA_039831735.1 Pirellulales bacterium | reverse complement strand
CAAATTTCATTCGCAGCTACGACCTTGATACCGGAGAGATCATTTGGCAATGCAGTGGATTGACCGGAAACGTTACGCCTTCACCAGTCATCTATAACGACATGGTCATCTGCATGAGTGGCTATGAGGGCCACTCTGTCATGGCTTTAAAACTCGATTCGAAGGGTGATATTTCTGGGAGTTCTGCAGTTGTTTGGTCCGGCGACAAAGGAACTCCATACATTCCATCTCCACTCCTATTTGATGACCAGTTGTATTTCACCCAATCCAACAAGGGAATTCTTACTTCTTTGAATGTCACCACTGGTGAAGCAATCATCGAACGAACACGCCTGCCTGATATTCAAAATATCTATGCGTCTCCTGTTGGTGCCAACGGCCATGTTTATTTTGCCAGCCGGGATGGCGTAACGGTTGTCCTCAGGCATGGAGAAACATTTGAGGTGTTGGCTGTGAACAGTCTGGATGATGAATTCAATGCATCACCCGTCATGGTTGGCAATGAACTCTTTCTGCGTGGACGAAAATTCCTGTACTGTATTTCTGATCAAAAACCATTAGAACAGAAGTAGTGCACAGCATTGCAGGTGCTGCCATACTGTCGGCCGATGGAAAATTTTCATGATGAAACGACGGCACGATCTGGATGCTCTCCGAGCGGTGGCAATGTTACTTGGTATTGTCTTGCACAGCCTCATGTCCTTTATGGGGCTTTCTCCTATTCGTGATTCTCAGCAGGCATCGTGGGTATGGGGCGTGTTTCTTGCCATTCATGGATTTCGCATGCCACTGTTTTTTCTTGTCAGTGGCTATTTCACGTTGATGCTTTGGCAAAAGCGTGGAGTGCAGTCCATGCTGCGTCAACGGAGCATCAGGATTCTTTTGCCCTGTCTTGTCGGTGTCATGACGATTGTCCCGCTTGACACCCTCGTAGGAGGATGGGCCCTTCAATACAGCAATCAACAACGAGTACAAAAAAAAGAAGATCGCCTGTCTGGAGATGCAGCCAAGAATATTTTTCAAGTCATTCGATTTGGTGATTTTTCCACAGTGAAGACATTTTTGTCGTCAAAGAAAAAAGAAGTTGCACTCCAGCTGAAAGCACGTGATCCTGAATTCGGCATGCCACCACTGCATCTGGCAGCTTTGCTTGGCCGAACGAATGTTGCCATAATCCTTCTTGAGAAGGGTGCAGATATACAGCAGCGTGACGAAGGTGGTCGCACGGCTTTGCATGCAGCAGCGTTTCTGGGGCGAGCCAGACTCGTTGAGGTGCTCCTTGATCGCAAGATCGATGTGACCGTTCGGGGAGATGAGGATGATACGGCGATTGATGCAACGAATGTGCCGTGGGATGAAACGCAAGGCATTGCCGCGTGGTTACGAGTTCCAGAAATTGATAGAAAGACAGTCGAAGCTGGTCGCAAAAAAGTACGAGATCTGCTGCAGGAGGCAGTTGGGTCCGTCGCACGTGTTCCAGACAGCAAAGAAAGAAAGATGAAGGAAGAGCCATCGCACGTGCGTGCACACTCATTCACGAGTCGTGTGGAGCATGTCCGTAAGCTCTACGCATCGGTGTTGAAATCCGATGTATTTAACGTAGGTGGGGTGGAGAAGGGCAGTGAGCCTTCCAGACTCGCAGCAGTTTTTGAAAATCTCAGGCCTCGCCAACTCTTTATGTCACGAGTGTTCGACCATCTTTGGTTTCTTTGGTTCCTTTGTTGGCTCATTGCTCTTTTTGTCTTGAATGCAGCTACGTTACATGGGTTTGGTATTCATGTTGCTCACTATAAGTTTTTTCAATTGAAGAGATGCTTGCTCTGGATGATTCCACTCACTCTTCTTCCACAGTTATTCATGGGCGTGTTCACACCACGCATGCACTTTGGCCCGGATCTGAGTTTTGGTGTTCTCCCGCAGCCTCATCTTGTCTTGTACTATGCAATATTCTTTGGTTTTGGGATGTCGGTCTACGCCTCGGGAGAGTCTGCAAAGCATCTTGGCAGATGGTGGCCACTGCACTTCACGCTCGCCACCATATGCTTTCCAATAGCTCTTGTGACAATGAGTAATCCAGTGGCTACAGCGATTCCCCAGGTGTTATTTGCCTGGCTGACATGCATCGGCTTTGTGGGATTTTTTCATAGATATTTTTCTGGTGAAAGCAAGATGTTGCGGTATATATCTGACGCCTCCTATTGGCTCTATCTCATGCATATACCATTTGTCATGTTCATCGCATGTTTAATTCAGTCATGGCAGTGGCCAGTGTTCATGAAAGTGCTTCTCATATGCTCGGCAACAACGGCTATTCTTCTGCTGTCCTATCAACTGTGTGTTCGCTATACATGGATTGGGATAGTGCTCCATGGACCGAGATACAAAACAGCAAAGCACAACTGAATGATTGGAATCCTATCGATCGATGTCGTTTGCACTCATTTTCATGTATTCACTTGCTCATGCCGTGAGTCTTTTGAGTGATCCACGTTTGGGGATCGGGAGAGTGTGTACTTATTACACATGGAAATACTGAGGTGGTTTGACGAACGAGATAAGAATGAGGAAGATGCCAGTTTGATTATTTGTGTTTTGGGGTGTTGAGCCCGTTGGAGTGAAGATGCAAGTGGCACTCTCACAAGAAGTAACTATCAACGAAATGTCCCCGCACAACAAACCTAAGCCACACATCTCAACGTAGAAGGTGAACAAAATGGGGTTTCTTGACAGTCTGCGGCGTCAGCTACGGTCCGTTATTGAGTGGGAGAATCCTGGTCCCAGTGAACTCTTTACGCAATGGACTGACAATGGTGATGAGATCAAAAATGCTTCAAAACTTATCATTGGCCCAGGCCAGGGATGTGTATTCGTCTATGAAGGCAAAGTTATTGACGTCTTTACGCAAGAGGGAACAGTTAATCTGAAGACAGCCAATATTCCATTTTGGACAACCATTACAAAGGTTATGCAGGCTTTTGAGAGTGAACACAAAGTGGGGATTTATTTCTTTCGAACAACTCGGATTCTTGATCAAAAGTGGGGAACGACATCGCCCGTAAAATACGATGATCCAAAGTACCAATTCCCAGTAGCGTTGCGTGCATTTGGAAACTATTCGTACAAGGTTATCGATCCGAAGTCATTTTTTGTCACGATTGTTGGAGGTTCGTCTGCCTTCACGGCCATAGATCTCCGGCATGTCATTTCTGATCGTATTTTGCAGCCACTCAGTGATTATTTTGCGAAGTCGCAATTTTCATATGCCGACATCGATGCCCATCGTGAAGAGATTGCTGTCGGCATTGCAAAAAAGTTGGAAGATGATTTTCAAAAACTTGGTCTTGAAATAACAGATTTCCGTGTTGAAGGGACGAGCTTTTCAGATGAAACCATGCAGCGAATTAATCGCATCGCAGATATTACGGCTGAATCCGCCGCCGCCGCCGCCGCCGGACTGACCTATGCACAGTTGCAGCAGTTGGAAGCACTGCGGGAAACAGCAAGGAATGAAGGGGGAACGGCAGGTGCTGGAATGGGTGTTGGTGCTGGGATTGGATTTGGGCAAATGATGGCCAATGCTATGGGGAGTTTTGATCAGTCAGCCACAGCTGATACTGTGACAAAGATGAAAAATCTTAAAGCCTTACTCAACGATAATCTTATAACTGAAGATGAGTACGAACTTAAAAAGCAAAAAATACTCGATGAACTATAGATAGTATGAGTAATGATGGATTTGTGATGCGATGTGGTTCGTGTTCAGCTCCAGCTGATCCTCGTACTGGTATCTGTTCGTACTGTGGAGCAAAAAACGACATCGACTTTCAGGGGCGAGTTGATCTTCGACAAGAAGGACCATCTGATCGTATGTGTCCAATCTGTTCACAGGAGCTAATGACGGTCAGTCTGAGGATTGGTGAGGGGTTTTTTATAGAGCGTTGTGAAAAGTGTAGGGGGCTTTTTTTTGACCCTGGTGAACTTCTGACGATTCTCGAGAAGGCGCAATCGCGTGCTGATGAGGTGTGTTTTGAATCGCTCAAGCAGGTAACAGAGGGCAATGCTCTCATTCGAAGGGATGTTCGCTATGTGAAATGCCCAGTCTGCCAAAAGTTCATGCTTCGTGTGAACTTCGGTCGTCGGAGTGGTGTGGTTGTAGATAAATGCAAGAAGCACGGTGTATGGCTCTGTGCTGGAGAATTAAAGCAGCTGCTTCTTTGGAAACGGGCAGGTGGTGACATTCTGGATGCACGATCACAGTTGAAAGAACAAAAAGATATTACGCGTTGGCAGGCCGAGCATCGGAAGCTTTATGCTGAAAAACTTACGGCAGATGCATCGGTGGGTTCTGATCAATGGAATACTGGTCGTTCATTTTCGAATGCAAAAGATCCGTCACTCGTGGATGGGCTTGTCCGACTAATTTTTGATGTCTTTGATTAAGATGACACAGTGCCCATCAAAAAGAATTTAGAAAGGTTGACTGAAAGAAGAATAATGAGTCAAAACTGCATTATTCACCTCCTTATTTCAAGGCAGTGTAGCGTCGTCTTCCCTTGTAAGATTATCTCAGGAGTTTTCTGGCAATGATTACAATACTAGATCACTCCATTCCGGAGTGGCTGTATAAAGAAGTTGATCAATACTTTATCCCACTATCATTTCAACCCGTTTCAGTACTAGACATTGGTGCGAATATAGGTGCATTCGCACAACGTGCTCATGCAAAATGGCCAGCTGCAAAAATATTTTGTTATGAGCCGATGCCATTTAATGTGACCCGATTGCGACGCAATGTCCCAGAAAGCACAGCTATAATCTCTGCAGCAGTCCGAGAAAAAAATGGGCTTGATGAGATCTTTATAGGTGACAATCTGGCAACAAGTGGCTTCCGGCAATTAGGCCGTCAAAGTCAGCAAAAGATGCTTGTTGAGTGTGTCGCTGCCAGTGAACTTCCGTCATGCGACATTGTAAAGATTGATACTGAAGGTTGTGAAGTTGAGATACTTCAAACACTTCCACTCAAGATGACAAAAGCCATTTTTCTGGAGTATCACACCCGTGAGGACTCGCAGTCGATTAAGGCGATACTAGCTTCAGAATTCTCACTCGTTTCTGAGGATTCCCTGCAGGACTTGGGGATGCTTTTATTTGTAAGGAAGTAGTATTCCCTTAACCTTATTTGCACTTGAGATATTGGTGCGTGCGAGGGGGAAAGAGGCGGCCAGTCCATCCACTTTGGTGGAAAGTCAAAACCTGGGTTCAGTCCAGAAGTCAACGACACAAACATCTTCTACATGTGGTCCAACAATCTCCACAAACTTCTTATGAGCTGGGTGCGGTAAGTACGCATCTCGATCAGACTCATTTTTGAAGGTTACGATAAAACAATGTGTAAATCCCTTTGACTTTCCTTCGGGAGAAATATCAGTTCCCCACTCAAAATCCTGTATTTCTTTGATGGCATAAGGGAGTTGTGAAAAAGCATCAATAATTGTTTGTATGTCGGTCGGTGTGGAATCTTCCTTGAACTTAAACATTACGACATGCCGTAGATGACGACTCATGCCAAGACCCTCTAGCATTTTTTTTGCCACAAATGCATTGCCTGCTTCGTTGAGGTGCACGCCGTCGGTCGTGAGAACACCGTTCTCAAAATTGTGTGTGTTTATTTGTGCAAGATGATCGCGAAAGGATGCGCGAAGGTCAATAAGACCGGTGCCCAATTCCTGAGAAATAGTTCGGGTAACATTAGAATAGTCGTCGAGCATCTCATCCAGTGGATTCTCCCCAGATGCTTTTTCTCCAATAACACTCGGGGTACAAAGAATCACTCGGGAACCAGTTCGTTGGATGCGATTGACGATACTGCGCAAGCCCTGAGAGAAGAGATCTTTTGGAGTTCCCTGTTTTCGAATAGAGTGCCACACATCGTTGATACCAATATAAATGACCACTGTTGTTGGGTTTTTCGACAGCACGTCCCGCTCGAGTCGTTTCTCAAGATCAGGCACTTTATTCCCGCTGATTCCTGCGCCTAGAACCTCAACATTTGAAGAGGCGCCACGTGTCTTGATTGTGTCTCTCACGCGGGTGACATATCCACCGGGCTTATCTCCCGACTGAGTAATGGAGTCCCCTAAGAAAATAATGGTATTTCTGTTATGAGCCATTGAGTCAGCGTGTGTTTGTGAAAATGAAGAAAAGATTAAGGCTGCGGAACAACACCATTTTATACTTTGAGATGTCATTTTAGTTTCCTAAAGAGGTGTTGGAGGACAATCTTGATATATGCTTTGACGATCTATGCATCAGTCTAATACAACGGTGAGTGTAAAATAACAGTTTTTCATCGGATAGTTGTTCGCGGCAAGCGTGAGTATTCAGTGGCATCTAGTCTCCTTCTTTTGTTAGATGATATTGCTTCGGTGTTAGATGATGTGGCCGCGTTAACAAAGGTCGCCACAAAGAAAACAGCTGGGGTCCTTGGAGATGATCTCGCGCTCAATGCCAAACAAGTTTCTGGTGTGCGGCCGCACCGTGAGTTGCCAGTTGTCTGGGCAGTGGCTCGTGGTTCAGCTTTGAATAAGGCGATTCTCGTCCCAGTCGCTATTTGTGCCAGCGTTTTTCTTCCCTCAGCAATCAACTATTTGCTTGTCCTTGGAGGTGCCTATCTGTGCTTCGAGGGCGCAGAGAAGATTATCCACAGCCTGAGACGCTACAGGAAAAAAAGATGGAGTAGACGGCAGCCTGTCCTGAGGAGTCAACAGAAAGGAATGACTCGTGTTGATGGCAGTCATGTCAAAGAATTGGAGCACGCAGCATCTTCGGAAGCATTAAAAATATCTGGTGCGATTCGTACAGATTTTATTCTCTCAGCTGAAATCATTGTTATTACGTTGGGTGTCGTTTCAGAAAGAACTATCCTAGAACAAGTGCTTGTGTTAGTTGCAATTTCAGTCACCATGACAGTAGGTGTGTACGGGTTGGTTGCATGTATTGTGAAACTTGATGACCTCGGAGCATGGTTGGCGTCACGTTCGAATCCTGCCTTAGGATTTACCGGGAGACTCGTTCTTGTCGCAGCTCCTTGGCTGATGCGACTGCTTGCAACTGCAGGTACAATTGCAATGTTTCTAGTAGGCGGTGGTATTATTGGTCATGCGTTTCCAGAACTTCATCATCAACTGACTGCCTGTGTGTTTTTGACACAACATGAAACGCCAGGTGCCTCACTCTGGTTGACGTTAGGTTCGATGATTGTAGATGGAGTCATTGGTTTTCTACTGGGGCTTGTTATCTATGTGTTCTGGAAAGGTGGTTTGCTCTGTGTGAAGAAAGTGCGTGGCCAACAGGAGACAACGTGATGTCAATTCTGCGCACTCAAATAATACTGTCTTAAGGTGTTCCGTCGTATGAAGCCACGACTTACATAGGTGCGATCAATCGCGTGAACTCTTGCTTTACGGAGAGGCACGCATGATACTCAGAGGCAGCTCAGCATGAGCTGTTGATTCAGCCACACTATCAGTGACTGAAAGTTTCACATGGCAATTCCCTGCAGGTACATCATCGGGAATTGTGATGATGTATCGGGCAAAATAATCGCGTCGGATCGCAAGGCTTTCTTCTTGCAGTGGTTCAAAACTCCATTCTCGGAACTGTTGTCCGGATTCGCCCACAAGCTCCAAAACAGTAGTGATTTGAGTGGTATATCCATCTGGTGATTTGTTGCCAGATAGATTTTCAAGTTCAAAGTACACAATGATTTCCTGGCCTGATACAAAGGCATC
>JBDOMS010000146.1:0-1866 GCA_039831735.1 Pirellulales bacterium | reverse complement strand
ATAGTTACTGTGCTGGCTTTGCGTATTTATCGAAGTCTCCACGTTCATATACTCGGAGGGCAAAGCACTCATTCTCGAGAAGCCGTGCGTTTGATTCAACCCTTCGATAGAGTGTCATGCTCATTTTCCAGGGTTCGGTATAGACATTGGGGTCAGTGAGAGTGACTTCGTATTGAATATGATCTGGGCCTGTACGCGTAAAGCGCTCAACTAATTCAAGGTCGGCACTGTGCCAGTTTCCAGATCGATCTAACCAATTGTCATCAAAGAAATTCTTGCTTGCTACGACAAAGGTTTCACCTTCCCAGTGTCCGCGCGGGTCACCCATCCAAAAGGGAATATCTTCGTGATGTGGAACTCCGTTGGTGTAAATGAGTCGAGTGTGATGGCCAAACTCGAAGAACATCTCGACAAAATCTTCTGCTTGGATAATCCGAAATGGAGAGGGGATGTACATAATACGAGGCACCCCTGGAAAAAAACATTTCTGTGTAGGGTCAGCATCATCGCCAGCTGCACGATTTTCATCACGTTGTGCAAGGGCTGCTGCTTGGTACGGAATCCCGCCCCCTTCGACAACGCCAAGACCAGGCGGTATACCCAATTTGGCTAAGTGAATCTGAACATTGTGTTCAGCCGTGTTAAGAACCTGCCAGATCCCTTGTAGATCTGGTTTGTCGTCAGCCGTCCGCGGTGCGCGGTACGACGACTGTCCAGTCAGCGATGTTCCACCTACTAACGCCATCGCCAGTGCGACAGCCCCAGCCACTATGGTCCGTTTGGTCATCGGTCCTTTACTCCCTGAGTATGTAATTTGATTCATGAACTTTTGCGTCCCTGTTATTTCTTGATTAGTTAGAGTAGCGTTCGGCATGGTTACTTTGGTGCGACTGCTTCGTAACCTGGGAACGGTACCTGTCCAACATTCATCATGTGAATTAGTTCTTCTTCACAATTTTCAAGGCTGGTGTCTTCTAGATCCATCGCATCCACGGGGTTGTCGCTCGGCAAGGCCCGGAGCATTGGTACGGAGATCGTCACCGGTTGGGTAAAGACATTGGGATCAGTAATCGTTTGCTCGTAGTGGAGGGTGTTTTCATCCACAAACGTGATGCGTTCTTCAGTGGTGACATCTGGGCTCAAGAAAGTCCCAATATGGTCCATCCACATCAGATCATTTAAATTCGTGGTTTTGATTACCAACGTGTTGCCGTCCCAATGACCACGCGAGTCACCTTGCCATAGATGGATATCTTCAGGCAGGAGTGGTCGATCGTCCATGTGAATCATACGATAGGTATGAAGACGCTCCATTGAAAACACAATCAGATCTTCTTGTTGCATGATCCGGTGGCCGGTCAGCGAGACGGGCGAGTAACTCCAGCGCGGCTGCGCAACAGGGAGACAAACCGCGGTTGGTGATAAATACACCTGCTCGTTATTAAACCGTTCCTTCATCGCCCATTCGTTATAGGGAAACTTGCCGTTGGGTGGATCAACAATGAGCGTGTACATGTGCGGGAAGTTGCCGTACTGGCCAGGCACAATCTCTTCAATATCTTGAGCAATACGGGTTGGTCTCCAGATGCCATTCAGGTCGGGTGTTCCGTCTGCTGTGAGCTCTGGTTGGTACGAGTCCATGTTTTCGACGGCACATGCATGGAATGCAGGAAAGTTTCTGACCATGTCACACGTTCGCGTGAACGGAGCGTCCTGCGCCAGAACTCCTACGCTAGCAACAGCTGCTATGGCTAGTGCGCCAAAGAATCGTGTTCGCATATTTCTCTATCTCCCTAATAGCTCTTACGTCTGTGTATTAAATACTTCTGCTGATGAATTGCCCTGGGCAGTATATCGCCCCGGGAG
>JBDOMS010000109.1:0-1875 GCA_039831735.1 Pirellulales bacterium | reverse complement strand
CAGGCACCACGAAGCATTAAGTCAATCATCATGAGTCTCTATCTTGCGAGCATTGCGTTAGGCAATGAATTTACAGCCGTAATCAATGCTTTCATTAGCCGTGCACCACTTAAGGAGTGGCTTCAGGGAGCAAACTACTACTGGTTTTTTACTGGGGTTATGCTGATCGCAGCCATTGCTTTTGTGTTTGTGGCACGTGCCTATAGCGGGCGTACGTATCCGCCTGACTCCGGCTCATAAACCGCATGATGAAAAATGCTACTACAAAGCGAACGGTTCTCGCTGATGAGTACGCTCACGCGGATGAAAGAAACCAATGCGGCTGCTCACATGCCATGCACCTCCCTCACTCTCAACGTGTTGGCTGACTCATAAGCCCCCCAAGAGACAGTGCCCCTCACTGTCTGGATGCCTTCAATTTTTTTCTTTGCTCAAGGTGTTTGACCAATCAGGAATCAAAAGGTAGAGTTCGAGTATTCTTGTAAGACACCAAGTATTCGCCAGCCCTCATACTTTCCATTCAATGAGTTCATCCACCCTTTCTGAACACAAATCTCTTCCTGATTCGCCCTGCAAAGTATCGCCCCGCATCGCTCCTCGCCGAGGGAAAAAACCGCTCGCAAGTCGTGTGCGCGTTGCAACCACCCACGTTGGCAAGGGAGTTTTCGCAAAACGTCGGATGGCTGCTCAACGTGTCGTAGGAGAAATTCATGGCCATATACTAGAAAAACACCCGGAAGACGCTGAGTATTGCATGGAGCTGGGGAGTGGTAGAATTCTCGAACCTGTGGCTCCTTTCCGTTATCTAAATCATTCGTGCGATCCAAACTGCGAAATTTTTTATTGGGACGACGACCCGAGGCAGGAAGACCGCCTGTGGCTTCAAACAATACAACCGATCGACGCAGGAGAAGAACTTCTTATCGATTATTGCTGGCCAGCCGACGCCGCGATCGTGTGTCAGTGCAAAGCACCAAACTGTCGCGGATGGGTTGTCGACCCCGAAGAGTTGCACCTTGTGAGCCCAGAAGCCACAGAGGCATAAGCTGGCGACTATGGGCTGCGATTGCCTCTTGCGTTTGTACCGTTGTTGCATGTTTTGGAATATCAAAACTGCATTTCAACGATGATGTTCGTGCGCTTCTCCGCAGTGTAGATGCAGGGGCTGCTGCTGCTGACTTTGAACGCATTGATGAAATCACTGCTCGCTTCGGCGCGGCAGACAGCAGTTGTATTATCCGTGCAAAAGCTCAGGTTGGTGACCTTTTTTCTCCTGACTCAATGCTCTCCCTACAAACACTCACCGATCGCCTTGCGACGGTTCATGGTGTTCTTGAAGTGAGGTCCATCTTTGATATCCGTCGAGAAGGCATCGCTGGGGCCGTGCTGCCAGTCATTCCCCGGACGGCTGATCCGTTATCAGAAGAAAAACTTGCCGAGGTGCGATCTCGAGCTGTGCGTCATCCGCTCATTGGAGGCCATCTTCTCAACGAAGATGCCTCATCATCTCTCATCATGCTCCAACTTGCTCATAGTTTCGACGCACCACCTGCCGTTTCTAGTGTTATTACCAACATTGAAGATATTCTCAACCATTTCCGCAGTACTCAGCCGCAACTGAACTTCCAGTTGACGGGGCTTCCCGTTCTTCGGCAGCAGGCAGCACAGGCCCTACGGCGGGACATGCTACTTTTCAATTCACTCGGGCTATCACTTGCTGTCGTACTCTCGGCCACGATTGCACGAAGTCTGAGATCCACCGTTGTCGCATGCGTACCACCGTTCATCGGGGCGGTTTGGGCAATGGGCATTCTTGGACTCACTGGCATGCCGATCAATATCCTCACCTGTGTCGTACCGTCACTCGCCCTTGTT
>JBDOMS010000449.1:0-1876 GCA_039831735.1 Pirellulales bacterium | reverse complement strand
GAAAAGTAGCAAAACCGCTGACTGATGAGATGAAGACTGGTCAGGCACCATTGCGAACATTTGGAGATTTGAAACAGTTCTTTGATATTCAAACCAGTACGGATGGTTCAGAGGCAGAAAAGGATTCGAAAAAAAAGAAGTCAAACAAAAGTCCGGCCAAAGTTGATCCTGTAGTTGGCTCTGTAGAACCGAAAGAACATTCCAAAGCACAAGATTCGTTGAGTGAGTATTCTGTGGATCGCACAGGAACTGAGGAAATTGAGGGCACCTCTACGGGTGCAGAATCTACAGTGAAGCCAATTTCATCACAAAACACTGAAGAAAATCTGACTGAGCAATCGGTAGAAAATCTTATACCTGAAGATTCCGATGAAGCTTTACCAAAGCTCGAGCAACAGTCAGGTCAAAATGTCCAGAAGGATGCACCGCAGTAACGCCTGCACGCCTACCGTTCACGAAATGTTATGCGACCTTTTGTCAGATCGTAAGGAGAAAGTTCAACTTTAACTTTATCTCCAGGAACGATTCGGATAAAGTTCTTGCGCATTTTTCCTGCCACGTGAGCATTGACAATATGGCCACCTTCGATCTGTACCCGGAACCGAGTGTTTGCCAGTGCCTGTGTCACAACGCCATCAACTTCGAGTGCTTGTTCTTTTTCCGCCATGGGAATCCTGTGGGAAATGAGTAATAGTTTTTCTCGACTCTATCCTGCCTGATGAAAAACGTCCAGTCGGGTCGCAGTCTTACTCGTCAACGGCAACCGGAACCGCATCTGACGCCTTCCATCGCAGGTAAGCGTCGAGAAATCCATCGAGATCACCGTCTAGTACACTCTGGAAGTTTCCTGCGTAATGGCCGGTCCGCTGATCCTTCACTCGCTGGTCTGGGTGGAGGAAATAATTTCGAATTTGAGAACCAAACCCCGTTTTTGGCTGCAGCTTGTATTTAGCGAGTTGTTCGGCCTCACGTTTTTCTTCTTCGAGTCGTGCAAGTCGAGAGCGTAACATTTTAATGGCTGTGGCTCTGTTTTTGTGTTGACTGCGTTCACTTTGGCATTGAACCACAATTCCAGTTGGAAAGTGGGTTAACCGAATGGCACTCGAAGTTTTGTTGACGTGTTGGCCCCCAGCTCCACTTGCCCGAAAGACATCTTCTCGAATATCTTCGTCCTTGATCTCAATGTCAGTGTCGTCATCACTTATTTCTGGTGAGACATCAACGGCTGCAAAACTGGTTTGCCGTTTTCCTTCTGCATTAAATGGGCTAATTCGTACCAGTCGGTGGATACCCATCTCTCCGCGGAGGTATCCATAGGCCCATGGTCCTCGTATTGCAATAGTTGCATTTTGAATACCTGCAACGTCATCGTCCTGTCTGTCAAGTAGTTCGACGGTAAGTTCTCTTTTGTTGGCCCACGCTGTATACATGCGCAGCATCATTTCCGCCCAGTCATTTGCATCTGTACCGCCATCTCGAGCATGAATTGATACAAGGGCATCACAGGAATCGTGCGGTCCACTTAGTAGAGACGTTAACTCCAATTGATCGACAAGACTCTCAACTCGGATAACTTCGGCAGTGAGTTCACTTTCCAAAGAGTCATCTTCTTTAACTAATTCCACAAGTGCTTCGAGGTCATCCGAAGCAGAGATCGATTCATCGAGTGGCTTTAGAACAGAGTTCAGCTGTTTAAGTTTAGCAACAGTTACTTGCGCAGCCTCACTATCATCCCAAAAATCAGCCTGAGACATTTGAGACTCGAGCTTAGCTGCTGATTCGGTTCGACCAGCATAGTCAAAGAGAGTCTCGTAGCTGAAGGAGGCGGCCACAGACTTCTTCTACACGATGAAATAGTGATGTATCCATAATAATG
>JBDOMS010000244.1:0-7850 GCA_039831735.1 Pirellulales bacterium | reverse complement strand
GCCCCCTGATCTAAGCGAATACTGTCAACAACCACGGTGGGTTCCACAAAATCATGAAGAGAAACTTCCGATTCAGAAACGGCAACCAATCGACCAGAAATCTGAACAGCACGATCAATTACCATTTGATGATCGATGACACCACGGTGGTCAAATCCTGAATGGACGTCATACGACAAAACTTCGAGCCATTGTTTCGGTGGAATCCAGTCTGGAATGCCTACCTCCATTACAAACGCAGAATTATCTATAGGGCTTTCCATCATCATGGGCATGGAAAAACCACCGTCTGTCCTTACGGGAATGGTAATGACGCCATCTTCTGGAAAAAACCCAAGCGCTAAATGATTCCCATCTCCTCGACGCCATCGCTGACCAGTAATTGTGGTACTGGTATGCCGCCCTCCTGCAAACGTGTAACGATGGTCCAGGAGTGGATTGGAGAGGTCAGTGACATCAAAAATTGATACCTGCAACGCTCCAAATGCACCAGTCTGCTCATTTGCTTCACGTCCGATTGCAAGCAAATGGTTTTCATCGAGTGGCTGGATGTGATCAGAAAAGCCAGTGACGTGTAATTCTCCGAGTAATGTTGGTGATGACGGGACTGATACATCGACAACAAATAATGGATCTGTTCGCTCAAACGTCACAAAAAAAACACGCTCTCCCACAAAACGAACTGAATACAGATCTTCTGTTGCCGCAAGTCCACCAATACTCCCAATCACAGTGAGACTGTCGCCTTCTTGATCCATCACAACGACACCGCTCCCAAGGCCGTGGGTCTCAACCACCACGTTGAGATATCCATTGTGGTCATCGACCGCAAATTGATTCAGGATTGTCCCCTGAAACGTTCCTTGCGCGCTGAGCGACACTGATGGGACTCCAACTTCGGACGTGCTAATCGTGATCTTCGTTACTTGTGTCTGTGGTGGCTCCCACAGAAAGATTCCAGGACGATCATTTCTTGGCATTCCGGAGTCACGGTCAAACACAAAAACATGATCTGAAGAGGCGTAGACTTCAACGGCACCTCCTGTAAACAGACCCGCGCTTGAATATTGCGACAAATCATTACCACCAACATCAAGAACGGTACAGGTGGTAAGTCGTGTCACGTGCTGATTATCAGGAATATCAATGTGCGTGGCCTCAAGTAACGGTGCGACAGCAATAGTATTTCCCGATGCATCAAGTTCATACATTTGAGGACTTACTGATGCCACAAGCTTGTTGCGAATCCTCGCAACGTACTCCTCTCTACTCTCATAGATACCCGTGCTGTCAGATGGTTCAAAAGGAGGCATATTCCAATTCGGCATCACTGACGTCTGCACATCAAGACTTTGGTGGGCTGGCATGCTCGAAACGACATGAGGACAAGGAAGGAAGAGTGGATGTTCCAACACCAATCGGATCTGACCGTCAACCATTCGAGATGACCGGAACTGTCCGTCGATAGCCGTCTGGGCCTTCACCGTGATGGCATGTGGTTCGGAAACATCAAGAACAGTTATGAAAACCTGCGGCCTCGCAAGGCGGTGTTGATCTTCAAAGAGTGTCCGGTGTTGAGCATGACCAGAAAAAGATGAAAAACGCTGTTGGGATACAACGGTAATCGTATCGCCATATAAATACATCCCGATAGTCTGTTTCGTTGTATCGAGTTGAATCTGGCCAAGGACTTCGAGTTCACCATCAGCAAAACCTCTCAAGACAGAGAGCTTTTGTTGAGCAATGGCAAACAACATATCATTATTGGTTTCAACAAAATCTGCCTCATCAACTCCCGTCACCTGTGTATTGGTCCTTGATGATGCCTGTGTCGTCATTCCAGACTGCGACACCAATTCATCAGACGACACGCTCGGTGTTGCCACCACCATGTCATCGCGCAACACGCTACTGAATGGCATCTCCAACCACGAAGACTCGTAACTCGGTTGTCCAAAAAGATGGCTCCACTGCGTAGCGGCCTTGCCAACCAACCAATCTGCATATTGCTCCACTGACAGAAATGTGCCAAGTCCTATGGCGTTGAGTGTTAGAGGAGCAGGTTCGACAGATGATGCCTCTATCGTTCCATCGTAGATTGGATTGACACTCAAGAGTTGTCGCTGCTCAAGAGCCTCAGAAAAAAGCCTGTAAACATATTTCTTTGGGCGCGATGGGTGGGAACGAAGTGCCCCCAGAACCCTTTTTCTGATGCCACGAAAAATGGACTTCACAACCATGGATTCAACCCTTTGCCCCCCAGCAAAAAACAGATCAAGAAGACAACGGCGATCGTAGCATTATCGGCAAAAAAAAGACAAGAAATAATTAGGCAGCATGCAGCCTTGCGTATCCTCTGTAATTTTCCAGCCTCACTATCGTATTCCACCAACAGGTTCCATCATGGGAAACAAGGGAATCTAGCTCCATCTTCCTATCGTTCCGGAGGAATGTCACTTCCATGGGGGTCGCGTCGCTCTTGACCGAGATCATCTTCAATCTGCCGAAGCAAGCGACTGCCAAGATGATGCTCGATGAATTCCGCAGGAGGATGGAGGTGATCAAGTGGTAGGTCAGCGTGTCTACCAAGCCACGCTTCCCACAATCGGTGAGAGCGCACAATGGACTCTGCCGTCGCACGCGAATGAGAATCAAGTTCCCACTGCCCATTCGTGCAATGGATTCGACCAGTCATAACAAGCCACTGCCTGGCAATGCGATCAATCCATCCTGTTGGTGAAGTAAATCGTCGTACGCCTGCCGACTCTTCGAATCTCCAGATCATCGCAAGCTGATCTTCACAGGCTACACGCCATCGCAACCATACAACTCCCATCAGATCTGAAACAAGTCCATCAGTGGGAGCAAAGACAACTGCCAGGATATACTCAAGCCCAAGTACGACAGCAATCATTCCTGCAGCATTGGTATTGAGATACCAGGCAGCAACATATCCCACGATGGAGCCGACAACTGCGAGTAGCACAGCCATACAAACAACATGGTGCATCCGATGTACGAGAAGTTCTGCTGCCGCAGCTGGTACAACGAGCATCGCAACGATCAGAATCGCTCCAACAGCCTCAAAGCCCGCAACGACTGTCATTGCTGTGAATAGAACGAGAACGATCGTCGCAAACGCTACCGGCATTCCGGCAGCTTGGGCCGCAGCGGTATCAAATGCCACGAAGACTTGCAAACGCCAGGATACCACGAGCCCAAGTCCTACTATTGCCAGCACCACCACGGCACTGAGAAATGATCGGGGAACCTCACAACCATAGAGAGTCACCGTGTCAAACGGGACGAGTTCTAGGATCCCATACAGCACACATGCTGGATCAAGGTCGACCTGAGAGGCAACGGCCGTAATCAGTATCACTCCGAAAGAAAAAAACGTCGTAAAGACAACACCGGTACTCGCATCTTCAGCCAAGCCAACTTGACCTCTTAAAACATGAGTCAACCAGACTGTTAGAAGCGCCGCCACTACTGCCCCTGCAATGACAAGCGGTCCTCCAGGTTTCCCACCAGCCAGGACAGCCACAACGATCCCTGGTAATACCGCATGGCTAATCGCATCCCCAACCAAGCTCATCTTCCGAACAACAAGCATTGATCCAATTGCTGCAGCACCGGCTGATACCAAAGCAGCAGTCGCCATCGCCCAGCCATGAATTGGACCGATCCCAGAGAGGAAATCACCCATGCTCATCAGCTACTCCCTGATTGCTGTACGAACGAGCAACACGAGCAAGCAGACCTCGCCGCGGGGCCACAAGGCATGACACAAAAAATATGACTGCAGCAAACAACACGATAACCGGCCCCGTTGCCAATCGAGGGACAACAGCACTCAGTGCGACACCCCCGACAGCACTTCCCATACCAATAAATCCAGCAAGTACAAGCATCAAGATAAGCCTATCGGTCCATTGTCTTGCGGCGACTGGGGGAATTACTACCAATGCCGTCACAAGAACAGCTCCAGCGGCTGGCAAGCCAACAACAACAATTACCGCAATCAGGACAACAAGCAGGTAATCAAGAAACGCCACTGGCCATCCCGTTGCAGCCGCGAAGGATTGATCAAACGCAATAAGTGAAACTTCCTTGAAGAGCACCGCCACCACACAAACAGAGACAAGAGAAACCACAGCGAGTAGTGTCGCGTCAACTGATGTAAGTGCAGCTGTATGACCCAGTAGAAAATTCTCAAGACCTGCACTTCCAGGAACTCCCCGGGCAGTCATACCGGCTACAATTGCAATTCCAGCCCCAAATCCAACGCTTAGGACAATGGCTGTCACAGCATCATCTCGCGTTCTGGTGAAACGTTTCAAAAAAACAAGCGCAGCCACTCCGACGAGTGCAGCACCAAGAGCACCTGCTAAAAGGACTGGCAGATCACGTTTCCCAGTCATCGCAAAGACAGTTGCCACGCCAGCAAGTGTCACATGTGCAGCAGCATCACTGACCAGTGCTCTTTTCCGAAGGACTCCTAAACTACCAACAACGCCTGCTGCAAATCCAACAGCAGCTGTACCAACAATGACAACAAGCGTATTGTATGCGAATAGACTTTCTAGTTCGATATCAAGTAGCTTCATTACAACGTTCGACTCCGCCGCTTAACGGCATGCCCAACTTCATCAAAAATATCAACTGCTCCACTGTACGTCCGTTGAACATTTTCTCTGGAAAGCGTCTCTTGAGTTGGCCCTGCAGCAACAAGACGCCTATCAATCAACGCAACAGCATCGAACCATTCTCGTACCATTCGTAGGTCATGATGCACAACAACAACCAGATTTCCTCTATCACGAAGTTCAGCGAGCACCTGAAGGATTTGCTCTTGAGAGCGGGCATCGACCCCAGCCATTGGCTCATCCAAAAGATACATGTCTGCCTGTTGGGCAAGTGCTCGTGCAAGAAAAACTCGCTGCTGCTGTCCACCAGAAAGGCGACCGATCTGGCGACGGGCAAGATCAGCAAGACCAACTCTTTCAAGGCATTGTTCCGCCAGTTGTCGCTCACTTTTCCGTGGCCAACGAAACCAACCGACTCGTGAATAGGTTCCCATGAGAACAACGTCCATCACGCTGACGGGAAAATCCCAATCCACCGTTTCCCGTTGGGGAACATAGCCCACTCGTTTACGGACCTGACGGAGAGGTTCTCCAAAAAGAAGAACATTTCCGCCAACAAGTGGTACAAGTCCCAGTGCTGCCTTGAGAAGCGTACTCTTTCCAGCACCATTCGGACCAACCACTCCAAAAAGACACGGTTCTGAGATTGTGAGATCCACATTCCATAACACAGGACGACGACCGTAGGCAGCTGTGACGTCATGAAACTCAATAAGCGGTGGTACAGTGGACGCAGTCAATTTTCACCTTTGAGTCCGGAGACGATTACCCTAACGTTAGCCCGCAAAGCACCTTCAAGCGTCTCAGCCCCAGTCCCAGTCGGGCCAAGAGCGTCTGAATACAGACGTCCCCCCAAACCTACAACATGTCCTCGTGCTTGCGCACCTTCACGGAGCGCAGTCATATTTCTGTCAGCAACACTGGTTTCAACGAATACTGCCGGTATGCGACGTGTCACTACCAAATCAACAAGTCGGTTGATGTCGTGTAATCCAGTTTCACTCTCTGTGCTCGTGCCCTGTATACCAACAACCTGAATGCCATAGGCACGACCGAAATAACGAAATGCATCGTGTGAAGTAACCATGACTCTGTGAGTTGAGGCAATGGTAGATAGTTCCTTGCGAATCTGATCATCAAGGGTCTTCAGAAGACTACAATACGCCGATCCTCGATCCGCAAAGTATGTCGATCCACTAGGATCAATGTTCTTTAGAGAAATGACCACCTCATTCACACAATCTGACCAGAGTATCGGATCAAACCACACATGTGGGTCATACAGACTTTTGGTCACCTGAATAAGCTTTTCTTTAGGTAACGTGTCAGCCACCTGAACAACGTGTGTTCGACGAGCAAGACGATCGAGGAGGACTGAAAGTTTTCCTTCCAAATGAAGTCCAGATGCAAAGACAATGTCAGCTCGAGCAAGACGATCTGCATCCCGCGGCGTTGCCTTGAAAGAATGTGGGTCAATACCGGGCCCCATGAGACAATCAATCTCAACTCGATTGCCAGCAATCTGGTAGACCAGATCCGCTACCACAGTGGTGGTCGCAACCACCTTGGGCCGCTCACATGCACTGGCGGCATGCTGCCCCAACCCGCAAAAAGATGGAAAGACGGCCACTATAAAGTAGAAAAACGACCGCGCACTATTTTTTGAACACCCAAAATTCATTTTTTGACTCCTCAAAATCTTAGGGTTTTTTGTTCCTTTCCTGCAATTGAGCTCTGGATAGCACCCCAAAAAAGGGCAAAATTAAAAAAATAACCCGTGAGTTGACCAAAAAAGAGGGCATTCTTATTTTCAGAGAAGTTCCATACACCCTTGGAGGCAGATCGGATGGGCTCGACCTACTACAAGCGATTTCGCATGGAAGTCGACCTTCGACGTGATCCAGTGGCCTCACACCCCTCCACGTTGCCTCCTGGCTATCGATTTGTGGCGTGGAACGATTCGCTTCTGGATGAACATGCACGAACGAAGTATCGGTGCTTTCGTGATGAAATTGATGCGATCGTGTTCCCATGTCTGGGAAACCTTGATGGCTGTCGTCGACTCATGCGCGAGATACGAAACAAAACGGGGTTCCTGCCATCAGCAACATGGCTCATTGCGTGGGATCAGAGCCCTCAAGGATTGATATGGTGTGGAACCATTCAAACGATTCGTTCTTCAGAAGACGTAGGAACTATTCAGAATATTGGCGTGTTACCAAGTCATCGAGGAATCGGACTTGGAACGTCTCTCATTCAACAGGCGATGGCCGGCCTTGCACAGCATTCGATCACGCGAGGATCACTTGAGGTCACTTCTGACAATTCGCGAGCCGTCCAACTGTACAAACGTCTTGGCTTCCATCGCTACAAAACTGTGTATAAAACAATAAAGCATTCACAGTCGCAGAAGATCAAGAATGCCTCAGGTGAACTGGCTGGCATGGCCGAGCCGGCTATTTTTTGAACTCAACCGGCTTATGATTATTATTTGCACGGAAAAACAACATTCGGCCTTATGTCAAAACAGACAGTTCACCACGCAACCCTCGAAAATGGCATTATACTTCTCGCCGAGTGTTTGCCTGGGCTCGAATCTGTAGCTGTTGCCTTTCATACTCCAGCTGGTTCAGTACATGACCCACGTGGATGTTCTGGATTGGCAACACTTACTGGGGAAATGATGCTTCGAGGAGCTGGTGATCGAGATGGTCGCCGCATTGTGGACGATCTTGAGGGAGCCGGCGTTCAGTGGTCTCAGGGTGTTACAACAAGCCACACCAGTTTCTCTGGAGGAATGGTTGCAAAACAGCTTCCTGTCGCGCTCCCCATTTATGCCGATATTTTACAGCGTCCTCTTCTTGATGGAAACGAACTCGAAAAAGCTCGTCAGGTTGTGCTTCAATCCCTTGCCGGCATAGAAGACGATCCCTCTCATCGAGTGATTTCAGCTTTGCGCCAACTGATGTTTCCTGCACCATGGGGACATCCCGCAGAAGGCATATCGGCAGATGTCGAAAACTTGGCTATTTCAGATGTCAAATCTTTTGTCAATCAACATGTTTGTCCTTCTGCAACAATTATCGCAGCAGCCGGCTGCATTGAGTGGAATGACTTTCTTCACCAGACTGAAGATCTTTTTGGTCATTGGGCTACCAAAAATCAAGCGGCCGTAGACACTCAAAAACGTGGCCCTCGCAT
>JBDOMS010000565.1:0-7857 GCA_039831735.1 Pirellulales bacterium | reverse complement strand
ACTGAGAGAAAGCGTAATCCCCATGCCGAGCATGATAACGGCAAGTCCATAAACGATTGCTTCACCACGAAACCACGTAAACAGTTGTGGTTCAGCCATCGCCAGGCCGCACGCGATCAGCACCCAAGCCGGGAATGCATTTGCGAGTCGGTCAAAAAGCTGCAGCATAAGTGCACGATTAATGGTTCATCATTCGTGAGCAAGATAGGCAGTGCGAACGAAATCAGTCACTGGAGGGAGAATATCAGAAAGCAGGGAGGCTTCGGACTGAACAACGATTTCATCAGGCCCAAGTCGTTTGATTGTCATTACGCACGATGTTCCTTCATCTGCACCACGGCCTTCATACTCGATCTGCCACGTGTTCCCTGCCTGGGTCCAAAACCCTTCAGCAAAACGTCCATCGGATGTGAAAATCCATGAGCGAATTTGTTGTCGTTGTGAATCCCAGCCAATGACTTCAGAGATTTCTCGAGATGAACCATCGATAGGGAGAAGAGCTGGGATGCCGTCTTCACTCTCTGCTTGTTGAACGTTGAATGTTGAGGAGTGGCTGCGATTGAGGAACGAGCGGCCAGAGTTCCAAGAACAATGTGTATGAGCACTGATAGCATCATCTATGTCCTCCCATGAGCCGGCAAGCCATGCAAGTTGTTCAAGAGCCGAGCCGACTGGTTGAGGGGAACTTGTAGATGCTTCTCGTACGCTCGAAAGAACCCATCTTTCCTTTTCGCGTACCACAACAGCAGAAAAGCGACTCTTTGCTTGAGTGGCATCATTGAAGGAAAGGAGTGATAGGCCATCAACAACTGCTACGTCATCTCGAATGTGATGAATTGATTCAATAGTAATATCAATACTGGCGGCAGCATCCTGTTCGAAAAGCGTTGCAAAAACACCGGCAACAGCATCTCGTCCTTCTGTTTTTTCACCAGAATGAAGTTCAATACTTTCACCATCGTCGCTCCAATGAGCTGCAAGAGCATGAGCATCATGACGATTAAATGCCCGAAGATAACTCTGAATCATCGCATGTATTTCAGCAGTTGTGTCTGATGTGATGTCATGAGCAGGCACATGCATTGCATTGGGGGTAGCAGTAAAGGGTGCTGCAGGAAACGAGATATATTTGGTGACAGGAGGATCATTTGATGCAACAACCTGTGTTACCGCATCATCATTGAAATATTTGGAATCACGTGTGGACAATGAACGATCGACACGAAATGGTTTTGGCCGAGAGATAACTTCCGGTATGGGTCGAATCGAACGACGAACAACATCATCTGGGAGTGCAGAAACTCCTTGTGGTATGGCCGGTGAAATGGATGGTGGCGAACCGAGGTCTGTGAAAATACCAAAAATGGTTATTGCAAAAAGTCCTACGACGACTGCACATAGAGCAATCCGATCACGGAAATCCATAACACACCTCCATGTATGAGTGTCTTCAGAACGACGGACAATCCAACAGTTCTTCGTTAGTTGACCTTCCGTAGCCTACTGGCATGAGCATAAGCACGACAAGGGCTTTTCGATAAGTCTTTGTATACAGGGTGAGGCTTCGCCTATTCGCCTATTTGTTGTCAGTTGTGACACCAGGAAAGTCATCTGTTCGAAACGGAGTGAGGGGCAGGCCAACTCCTGAATACATGTTGCAGATAGGATTGTCAGCCCACGCATATCTGACAGCAACAGGGGCTGACACATTTGGACTGGAAACCTCTATTCGTCCATCACCTAGTATTCGGGCTGTCGCGCTGTGAAAAGTACGATCATCTCCAGCAATTGTAAAGCCAAGAGGTTCATTGACATCAAAAGGCCGCCAGCCCTTTTCTACATTGTCAAACGAAAGAATGACCTTTGAGTCTTGTTTTTCCATATGCTTGTAGATGGGACTTCGACAGAAAATATCCTTTTGCTTATAGGTCTCAGCGAGCGCCCAGCGAGCGAGCCTTTTTGCAACGTCCTGCTTGTTTCTCGGGTGGATATCTTTCCCTTCACCGATATCAATTATGACAGCTTCACCTGTGTTTGGGAGCGCTTTCATGGTCATGGTCTGGGCCTCACGTAACTCAGCCCAGTCGCTTTCGGCAGGTTCATTCTTTTCGGAGCGAAAATCAGCCAGTTGAACCCAATAGAAAGGAAAATCACCAAGTCCCCATTCTTCCCGCCATGACTTGATCATAAAAGGAAATAGCTCACGGTACTGATAGGCACGAGTAGCATTACTTTCACCCTGATACCATATGGCACCTCGAATCCCATAACCAATCGATGGCGTGAGTACCCCTGAATGAATATTTCCAGGACGCTGATTGCCTCGCATCTGGCTGTCTGGGCTTCGCGGGGCCCGAGGTACACGTTTTTTTTCCGCTTTTGCTTTTGCAACGGCGGCGTGATGCGCTTCCATACGCTTCTCATGTGCAGCAATCAAGGCTGGCATGTTCTTTTCAGTTTCTATCCAGCGGTTGTGTATCGCATTGAGGGTTGGGTGGGAGGCAATTTTGTCCCGCTTGACCCAGGCATCTGCAGCACTGCCACCCCATGCATTATCGACAAGGCCCACTGGCACACCGAGAGTCTGGTGGAGCTGCCTTCCAAAGAAATAACCAACGGCAGAAAAATCACCGACGGTGTCTGGTGAACAGAGTTGCCAAGCTCCCTCAAAATTCCACTGTGGTTCCTGCGTGCCAACTTGGGGGACTGAGATCAGCCGAATATCTGGATACTGTGCAGATGCTTTTTCTAAATCAGAGTCATTTGCCTGGTTGACACTCCACTGCATGTTGGACTGACCAGAACAAATCCATACTTCACCAATGAGAACATCTTTGAACTGAAGTGTGTTCTGACCTGTCACGGTCAGTGTATGTGGGCCACCATATTCAAGAACAGGATCGAGAAAAATGTGCCATGTGCCATCGGCTTTGGTTGTTGTTATGTGTTGCTGTGTCCCGAAGCGAACCGTCACTTTTTCGTCTGGCTTGGCTGTGCCCCACACCTTGTTTTGTATGCCTTGTTGGAGCACCATGTGATCACCGAACATGTTGTTGAGTGACACATCTGCATTGGCCAGTTGAACACAAAGCCCGAAAGCTATAAGTAGCGTGAGACGGAACTGTTTCATCGTTAGACTCCTCATGAAGGGTAGGGAGTAAACGATAAACACTGATGATAGACGAGCAAACACCCCTACGTCAGGAGCGGGAGAGAGTGGGGTAATCAGGACCTTCGGTGAATATAGTCCTCTACCTGATGGAGAGCTGCTTCGGAATGATTGAATTGATGGGCGATGATATCTCCAATGGAGACTAGGCCATCGACCGATCCGGAACGAGTCACCACCGGAACATGACGAATACGAAGGCGACGCATAGTATCTGCAACTTCTTCAACAGATGCATCAGGCTCACATGAGATAATGTCATCTGTCATCACCTCAGCAACAAGAGTAGCCTCAGGTTGACGTCCATCAGCCACAACCCGCCGGAGAACATCTCGCTCGGTAAAAATTCCTATAAGTTTGGAATCATGCATAACAAGAAGTGCACCGATACGTTCATTATTCATCAATTGAGTCGCTTCAAGTACCGTCATGCCAGGATGTGTGATGCACAACGGACGAAAACGCTTTTCCTGTAGAAGCTCACGGATCGAGTCCATACATCCCTCCTCGGTTGGTGATGGGTTATGATCTACCCTCTGTGAGAAAACTATTATAACGCCTTTTTTCAGCCGTAGGGTAGACGATTTGACGAGATAGAGGGAAAAAAGCAGGTATGAGTGATGAGCAAGACACTTTGGCGAAAGTGCTATCAGGAGCTTGGCTTCCACGCCTTCCTGAACATATGCGTCCAGCAGCTGCAAAGCTGATTATCTATGGTGCCGTTGTCGTTCTTATTAGTGGCTTGGCACCCTTTCTCGATGGAGCAGGTGGTGACGCATTAGAGAAATCTTTTACTCGGGCTATTTCAGCATTTGCAGCAGCCCGAGGTTTAGACAGCCTTATTTCACTCGCACAAAGCTCAGAACTGAGTTTTAGTTTTGGTCCAGGTGGGAGCATTGGTATCGGACAGGCACTTGATCCGGTCAATGATCTGGTTGAGCAATATGCTTCTTTACTTCTCACCAGTACCACAGCATTAGGCGTTCAACAACTTGGTTTGCGCATCGGACAATCTCTGGGCGTATACCTCTTTGTCCCATCATTCGCAGTTTTTTTGCTTTCAATGGTGGTGAAGGGAACATCACAAAAACTCTTTCAAACATGGGGACACCGCCTTTTTGCGATTGCTCTTTTTGCAAGGCTGGCCATTCCTGCAGCTGCATGGATAGATGCCATAATTGCTGAGCGTTTTATGGAAACGTCCTATCAGGACGCATCGATGGCCATTGAGACCACGACTGACAAGTTGCAACAAGCAGAAACGGTTGAGGCTGAGAAGCCGTGGTATGAACGATATAATCTTGTGAGTGCAACTCGTGAGAGAGCAAAAGAGATTTATGAATCAATTAGCAGTATGACAGAATCTATTGTGAATCTTGCAGTGTATTTCACGATTTCAACGATCGTGTTGCCTCTGGGCACCTTATGGGTGCTTTCAAAAGTTATTGGTGCATTGTTTTCATCTCGACAGGGTTGAGGTCTGAAAGACAAGGTGTAGCACTCGCACGAACATGGTCCGTCGCATGGCAGAATGTCCATGCATTCCTCCACCTATGCGATTTGCGCAACGGTATCGTTCTTGGAAATAATTCCCTTGATTCCGTAAAAATGAGCATCGTGGGTGCCTGAAATAACGTTTTTGACGCTTTTTTGTTTGATTGAACAAGAAAAAGAGTGATTTTTTTCAAAAAAAAGCCCTCAGTTCCTTGAAAGACCAAATAGTCTACGTAATCTATCTATCTTATCAGGCGACCGAGTTGGTCGGTCGTCGCAAGAGAAAGGTCTCTTCGACCGACAAGGCTCGGGTTGTTCGAAAAAATTTCCCGTGACTTATGTATCTGTTTTTCTTTTTGGAGGTTTTCGTGATTCGTAGAGTTATGTCCTGCCTCCTGCCTGCTGTAGCCGCCATCGCAATGTGTACCTCGGTGTACGCAGCTGATTGTGGTAACTGCAATGGTGGGTGTGAAGGCGCGCAGAGCGCTTGTAATAGTTGTTGTGAATCGAGTGCATGTGGCACTCGAACTGTGTACCAGCGGCAGTATGTGACTGAGATGAAAACGGTCACCTGCACAGAGTACAAGAAAGAGACCCGTGAAAAGACCTATACGGTTAACAAGAGAGTCCCTCGGACTGAGGAACGAACTCGTACTGTAACAGTATGTGTTCCTGAGACTCGGACGAAGACTGTCAATTACACGGTCAACAAGAATGTTTGTGAAACCAAGACCTGTGAGTATCAGGTTCAGGTTCCATATTGTGAGGAAGTTGAGCAGAAGTACACAGTCATGGTTCCTGTAAAGGAAGAAAAGACTGCAACGTACACTGTCATGGTTCCATATTGTGAGGAAGTTGAGCAGAAGTACACAGTCATGGTTCCTGTAAAGGAAGAAAAGACTGCGACATACACTGTGCAGGTTCCTTACTGTGAGGAAGTTGAGCAGAAGTACATGGTCAATGTTCCTTACACAGAGCAGATTGAGAAAACTCGAACTGTTCAGAAGCGTGTTCCTGTCAAGTCAATGAAGACTGTTCAGGTTCGTGGTGGTCATTGGGAAACACATCGCATGGAGTGCCCTTCCTGTGGTACCGATGCCTGTGGGTGTCCTTGCCCTCCAAAGGTTGTGTGCAAGCGGGTTTGGGTACCTACTTGTGAAACCAAGGAAGTTGAGTGCACATCGTACCAGTGTGTGACCGAAGAGGTTCCATACACAGTGTGTGTTCAAAAGTGTCGTCAAGAAGAGCGAAGTCGCACGGTAATGGTTCGTAAGTGCCGCGAAGAAGAGCGGACTCGTACCTACTGTGTCACCAAGTGTGTCCCAGAAGAGCGAACTCGCACTGTGAAGGTACAGAAGTGCCGTCCAGAAGAGCGGACTCGTACTTACTGTGTCACCAAGTGTGTCCCAGAAGAGCGAACTCGCACTGTAAAGGTACAGAAGTGCCGTCCAGAAGAGCGAACTCGTACCTACTGTGTCACCAAGTGTGTCCCAGAGGAGCGAACTCGCACTGTGAAGGTACAGAAGTGCAAAACTGAAACTCGCACTCGTGAGTATCAGGTCACAAAGTGTGTTCCGGAAACAATGACCAAGGAAGTTTCCTACACGGTCATGGTTCCGCAAGAAAAAGAAGAAAAGTACTCAGTTACAGTATATGACTGTGTGCCAGAAGAGCGAACCAGCACATACACAGTATGCGTTCCAGTCAAAGTGACAAAGGAAGTACCTGTGAAGAAGTGTGTGACGGTTGCTGTCGAGGTGCCATGTGGCGGTTGCAGTGATGCTTGCGGCAGTTGCGATTCATGCAACAGCTGCAACAGCTGTGACAGTGGCTGTCATCATCGAGGCTGCCATCGCAAGGGTTGCCGTCGCAAGGGTTGCCGTCGTGGCTGCTAGTCATTGCGACTGAATCGATTGTTGTTCAAAGAGGGGGCTGGATGCTCGGCATCCAGCCCCCTTGTTTTTTGTATTAGGCCTGTTGTTTCAGAAGGTCCCGTATTTCCGTTAAGAGTATCTGATCTTTTGTCGGTGAAGGCGGAGCAGCAGCTTCGTCTGCTTTTGATTTCATGATCCAGCCCAGAAATTTGACAATGAAGATAAATAGAGCCAATGCAAGGATGAGAAAACCGACAACATCTCCAAGGAAGGCTCCGAAGGGAATTGTTTGTTCACCAATGGTGATGGCCCATTCCTTGTAGCCTGCGTCGCCAGGAACGATAACGCTGACTGTTGGCATGATGATGTTGTCGACCAGACTAGAGACAATCTTGCCAAACGCGCCACCAATAATGACACCAACAGCCAGATCAATCACATTGCCTTTGAATGCAAAATGCTTGAATTCATCAAACAGTGATGCTGCCTGCTTTGACGGATGTGGAAGGGACTCAGGAAGTTGCATAAAAAGCTCCTTTTTCGGGAAATCTGTGTTTTTGGGGGATCGACTCGACTTCTTGTAAAATGGTTTACACGGGTGATGCGAGCCAGGGTGGAGTTTTTGGGTATTTTTTGCCGAAAAATTGACGTTTACCGAACCGTAGGGTAGTTCAGAACGTAGGAAACGGCGCGCATTGTGTCCAATTGGAGTTGTTCATGTCCATGTCCGGTTTTTTTAGCTTTCTCACACAGCATCGAGATTTTGTCAGAAATCGATCGCGAGCGAGGCGACGTGGGCTTTCACGTATTAAGAGGTGGGAATCTCTTGGACTTGGTATGGATGAGCGGCTTGGAGGCACAGAAGCTCTTGAGTCTCGTTTGATGTTGGCGCATGACCTGGCACTGACAATAGACAATCCAGTGATCAGTGGTATCGAACGTGGTTATGTTGAGGCTGGTTCACAGGTTTCGTATCAGATCACGGTTGCTAATAATGACTCATCAGCTGCTACTGCAGATCTTTCGATTGCACTTCCGGATGCCATTCGTGAAGCAACATGGGCCGCGAGTTATGAAGGTGGTGCAACGGGACCTGTGATCGGTGCTGCTGGCCCAGTTGCCTCGTTGACGCTCCCTGCAGGCTCTTCAGCACTGTTTGAACTGTATGGAAAAATTGCACCTGATGCTGAGGGTGAGATTACTGTTTCAGGGCAATTGGTGGAAGGCACAAACACCATCCTTGCTGGCGATACAGATCAGGTGCTCCCCGATCTAGTTGCTGTCAGTGACAGTGTTGGATGGTATAGCACACCCGAAGTC
>JBDOMS010000016.1:0-1880 GCA_039831735.1 Pirellulales bacterium | reverse complement strand
GAGCATGGACCAAGTGATCGAATGACCTCCCAGTCAAGGTCACCAGGGTTTGCCGTAAACCCATCAAGAATACAAATACTCATGGCATACCTACATCTGTACTGTCTGATGATGACACCGATACATGAATACAAAACATCTTTACTTAGTATCTCGACCTGGCAACAATTTTCTACCGCGGAGGTTCCTGATAGCACCTTCTTGATGGCTGCATCTGATGTGCACCCTTTTTATGAAATGTTAATCGTAATAGTGAACATTTTCCGATCAGCCTGCGGCGTCGAATAAACAGCATCTTTCACATGAACCAACAATACGCTCTGCAAACACAGCATTCATTACTTTCTTCTCCACACAGGTCCGCAGGAATGTGGTAGAAGTGCGCATGTGCTACCATTGTTCTCGAGCCTGACATGAAAAACTCATGTGCCATGACACACGCAAAACCTCGAGCCTGCGGACACCACATGTTTCGGAAACGATTTCCTGCATCATCTGCGCTACTCCTGCCGTGTTATCTCTGCGGTATTCTTGCATGCCTGCCCCATGCATCTGGGCTACACGCTGGTGACTTTCCCAATATTCTCATCCTGTACGCAGATGACCTGGGTTACGGAGATCTCAGTTGCCAGAATGCTGATTCAAGAATTCCTACACACCATCTCGATCGACTTGCATCACAAGGCCTCCGTTGCACGGACGGTCACTCGTCATCTGGCATTTGCACACCAAGTCGGTATGCATTGCTGACGGGCCGATACCACTGGCGTGACTTCCATGGCATTGTTGGACCGCTTGGAGGTTCTGTCTTCAAATCGGATCAACTTACGCTTCCCAAAATGCTCAAGCACAAAGGCTACGAGACCGCGTGCATTGGAAAATGGCACCTTGGATGGAATTGGGATGCGATTCGAACAAATGCCAACAGAAAAAGCATTGAGCCCGAGTCGTTTGACTGGTCAAAGCCTGTGCCAGATGGGCCTCTTGCACATGGCTTTGATCATTACTTTGGTGATTCTGTCATCAATTTTCCACCCTATGCATGGATCAAGGACGATCGACTGGTAGAACCTCCCACCATGCTCATGCGCACGTCATTATGGAAACCCATCAAGGAGGGCAATTGGGAATGTCGACCAGGCCCAATGGTCCAAGACTGGAATCCGTATAATGTGCTTCCAACACTTGCAGACGCCGGCGTCACATACCTAAAACAAAGGAAACACAAATCTGCTCCCTTTTTTCTCTACTTTGCATTTCCTTGTCCGCATGCCCCTATTATTCCGAACGATGCATTTGATGGAACAAGCCAAGCTGGTCCCTATGGTGATTTTGTTGTAGAAACTGATGCCGTTGTTGGACGACTTCTTGATGCGCTGGATCATGCTGGATTAACAGAGAATACGCTTGTCATTTTCACAGCAGATAACGGTCCTGAACAATATGCATATGCCCGTGACAAAGACTACCACCACTGGTCCTCAGAACCGTTTCGCGGATTAAAGCGAGATATCTATGAAGGAGGCCACCACGTTCCCTTCATTGTTCGTTGGCCACACGTCATCCCAGCGGGAATTAAGACAGAGGCGTTAGTCTCACAGGTAGATATCATGGCCACCGTTGCAGCAATTGTTGACTATCCTCTCCCGAAGAGTGCTGCTCACGATTCCTTGAATCAGCTACCTGTTTTCAAAACGGATCGTCAAGAAGTTCGAACGCAGCATGTCCACAACACTCGATCCAACAGCTATGCAATGCGATCTGGGAAATGGCTTCTTATCAACGCAAAAAGTGGATATATGAGCAAGGTTGATAATGATTGGCTTTCGAGACGAAATTATCCCGAGGACGATTCGCAAGCAGTAGAACTCTTTGATCTC
>JBDOMS010000379.1:0-7862 GCA_039831735.1 Pirellulales bacterium | reverse complement strand
GGCAGGCCTTCTCGATGAAACATCTCATGCTGACGCCGGTACAGGAAAAAATTCATTAGCTGCAAAATCTCCTCATGCCCTTGGTCGAGCGAAAAGTGTTGTTTTTCTTTTCATGGAAGGTGGTCCGAGCCATATCGATCTCTTTGATCCAAAACCAACTCTTGAGAGATTAGCCGGCAAGTCTGTTCCTGAAAGTTTTGGAAGAGTCATTACAGCAATGGGTGAGTTCGATTCACCAATTCTCCCATCCAAACGAAAATGGAAACAGTACGGAGAAAGCGGCCTGTGGATGAGCGATTGGCTGCCTCACACATCAACACTTGCTGATGAGCTTGCTGTTATTCGCTCTTGTTGGACCAATGGCATTAATCATTCTGGTGGGGTGTGCCAGATGAATACTGGAATCCAATTTGCTGGAAGACCATCGCTGGGCAGTTGGGTCACGTATGGTCTTGGTACCGAAAATGAAAATCTCCCCGCCTTTGTGGTCATGCGAGATCGTGAAGACATGGTCGTGAATGGGCCAAGAAGTTGGGGAAGTGGCTTCATGCCAGCTGTGTATCAAGGAACACCACTTGAAGTTGAGGGTGCTCCTTTTCCAAATCTCATTCCACCAGACGAGATCAGTGCACAACAACAAAAACTCTCACTCAATTTCCTACAACAGCGGAACCAATCTCATCAAATTCCTCGTGATGACAACAGTGAACTCGACGCACGTATTCGTTCGTATGAACTTGCCTTCCAGATGCAGGCTCATGCGCCAGAAGCCATTGACCTTTCACAAGAAACAGTAGAAACAAAAGCACTCTATGGACTTGATGAAAAGGAAACTGCTTCATTTGCCCGAAATTGCTTACTCGCCCGCAGACTTGTTGAACGAGGGGTCCGGTTTATTCAGTGTTATCACGGTGCGGGAAGCAAATGGGATGCACACAAAGGGATCGAGGCAAACCACTCAAAGATGTGTCGTGAAATGGACAAACCTGTAACGGGTCTTCTCACTGACCTCAAACGTCGTGGATTATTAAGTGATACACTCGTCATCTGGGGAGGTGAATTTGGTCGTACTCCTATGAGTGAAAAGGGCGACGGCCGAGATCATAATCCAAGTGGTTTCACCATGTGGATGGCGGGTGGTGGGGTGCGCGGAGGAACAGTCCACGGCGCAACTGATGAAATCGGTCTTCATGCTATTGAAAACCGACTTCATGTGCACGATCTTCATGCCACAATTCTATCATTGCTTGGGCTCGATCACACGAAGTTGATTTATTCACATTCAGGCAGGCCCGAACGTGTCGATGCCAACGAAGGGCATGTATATCAACAAATCGCTCGATCGGCGTAGGCACTCACATCGCAAGAACGTGTCACCTGTTTATGATCATGTCGACACACATTCTTGCATCACACTTTCTCAAGAATAATTTTGTATCGATAGACAGCATCATCGGAAGCAAGACCCTCAGCAATCATCAGCTTTTGTTCTGCCGGACTCTTTCGTATCAATAAGCGATCTTTTTTATTCAAGGGATGACCTGGAAAATACATCTGAGTGATCAGTTCTGAAAAGCCACGCTTGGTTACCTTGAAGTGAATATGGGGTGGGCGGTCCCAACTCGAAGAAGCAGGGTAGCTCCCAGGCATCACTGTTCGAAAACGAAATCCTCCTTTTTTTCCACTGAGGACTGTTGCCCAACCCTGAAAATTTGGATCAAGTGGTGCTGGATTTGAATCATGTGGATGTGCATAGCGACCTGCTGCATTTGCCTGCCAAATTTCAACAGTGGCATCTTCAATCGGCAAACCTGTCTCATCGACAACAGCACCAGAAACCTCTATCACCTTTCCTTTTGCAGCGTCACGTCTTCCGTCGACATGGGTCAGATCAAAGTCTTTATCCTTCTGCGGTGTGATGGGGTAAAACGGGCCCTCAATTTCTCTCGGAGTTGACGGCACGTGAGGCGTGTCTGCATGCGCAAAGTGTTGGTGGAACCAGCTTCCGGCACCCCCCAAAAAACCAGTTGCGAGAAATTGTCGCCTCTCTTTGTTTGTCATGACAAGACTCCTCCATGACCTATCGAGAAATGTTCGAACGACATCATTCTATGCATCTATGATCCCACTGTAAAACACGTGCCCTAATAAGAGATTCGACTCCGTCAGACATATTCAACACATATCATTCACCAACACGATCATGCTGAAATAAATGCATCCTTGGAAGGCATGCACGTTGTCCATGAGAGAGCCTTGCTAGATAAGTAGCAGTCCGACAGCCCCTTACGTCGCGTTAATCACACGCACCGTGACATCAGAAGGAATTTGGCACCGTGGATCGGTGTACAACGTCCTAGGTTCTCACTCTCATAACGTTGATAGAAAACCTTCTTGGTTTATTCTGGGAATAAACGAGTCGACAGATATCGCTCACCAAGATCAGGAAGAACAACGACAACCATTTTCCCTTTATTTTCTGGACGCTTTGCTACCTCAAGGGCAGCAGCGGCGGCAGCACCACAGCTAATACCACACATCAGACCTTCACGTTTAGCCATTTGGCGGGCTGTCTCAATTGCATCTTCATCATCTACCTTCACGACTTCATCGATGATATCAAGATTGAGAATCTCAGGAATGAAACCGGCACCTATCCCCTGAATCGTATGACGACCAGGTTTGATAGGTTGACCAGCAAGTTTCTGAGAAATAACAGGGCTGTTGGCAGGCTCAACGGCGATCACCTTGATGTTGGGGTTTTTGGCTTTCAATGCCTCACCACAACCCGTCACAGTACCACCAGTTCCGACCCCACAGACAATGATGTCAACCTGTCCATCGGTATCAGCCCATATCTCTTCGGCCGTTGTTTTACGATGAACATCTGGATTGGCTGGGTTTTTGAATTGCTGTGGCATGAAGTATTGGCTACTGGAACCCGTAATCTCTTCCGCATGACGAACAGCGCCAGGCATGCCTTCTGCGGCAGGTGTGAGAACAAGTTCAGCACCCAATGCCTTGAGCATACGCCTTCTCTCTAGACTCATACTTTCCGGCATAGTGACACGAAGTGTGTAACCGCGTGCAGCACAAACATAGGCAAGACCAATGCCGGTATTACCACTGGTCGGCTCAATCACGGTAGTGTCTGGTCCAATCTGCCCATCCTTCTCGGCTGCATCAATCATGGCGCACGCAATGCGATCCTTCACGCTCCAAAGCGGATTCATATTTTCAATTTTACCAATGACACTCGCAACACATCCCTCAGTGACCCGTCGAAGTCGAACTAACGGAGTCCGTCCAATGCACTGTGTGATGTCGTCTCGTATACCTGCTGACACGGTGGATTGAGCCATGATGTCTAGTACCTCCAGAGATGGAATATTCATTATTATCGGCATACTTCGCCAAAAAATGAACCCGAGAACCAGATGATGAGGCAACGGCTGTTTTCCCAGACCGGCTGTCCTTTGTCGGTCCAAGAATCAGAAAGGTCAGACAATCGCGAGAGGATTGCGCCGTTCCTCCAAAGTACCACGGGTGACTCCAACCCGATTACTCGATTGAAGGCATGTCCACACATCACGTCCAGTTATTCTTCCCGCCAGCAAATCACGATAGGCAGTGATGATTGTTCGAATCTCTGTATCTGACTCGTTGAGCAACTCGATTCGTAGGCTTCCAACACCTTCTCGAATGAGATCTGGCACGGCTTCAGCAGCACTTTGAGAAACTGCATTGAACAATGTGTTTCGACAACCGACATCAGCGGTAAGCAGATGATCAACGCCGATTCGATCACGAAGCTGTACAACATGTTCATCACATGGACGACCACAATTATGTTTATTCGTTCCCTCCGAAAGGACATTGCAAAAAACACAATGCTCCATATGAAACAGAGGCATATGCTGGTGAATGACAACTTCTATTCGTTCTGATCGTGTTGACGTAATTAAGGTGAGTAACTGTTCGCGATTACAGTCGTACGATGCAGTAACACGCACCAAGCCTTCCCGTCGAAAAAAATCAGCAGAGTATTTATTCGTAATATTGAGGGAGTAATCTCCCACCACAGGGATATCTATTTCACGAAAAAAAGAGAGGGCCCCATAGTTTCGCACAAGAATGCCATCAGGCTCCAACTTTGCTAACAAATGAAAAACACCGAGCTCATCTGGTTTCTGGATTCGTGGAGTCGCCAAGAAGATTGTGGCCCGCGCTGATCGAGCCATTGATATGGCATCCCGATACTGGCGAATATCAGAGAAATCAACGTAGATATTTCGTTCTCCTAGATCAAGCACAGACGCAACTTGGGATAACGAACGAGCCAGTATATGAAGCGTTCCCGGTGACTTTCTTTCATCTGCTGTACATGACTCAGATGGATCCTCAGCATTGCTGAGTGGCATGGCACCATTCGGATCTTTCGGCACGATTTCTCTAGCGTGTTGCAGTTTCATACTTGATTGAAGTTGACGAACAAGTTTTTTCCGAACAGCGCCGAGAATGCTAAACGGAAGCATGGGACGGCCTTGGATGTCAGCCGTCATCTGCCGAAGTACAAATTCTGTTCCACCAAGACGGCCAAACTGTTCATTGAGCAACGAAAGGCTGACGGGGTGTTTTCTTGCTTCTTTTGCATCTTCATCAGAGCGCACCTCCGTCTCTGCACCTGAGTCTGTTGTGGCTTTGAGGACGAGTGGGCTTCCTACTTCAATCTGTACATGTATATCGACGGGGTGGCGGCGAAGTGGCTTATCATGAGTGAATGTTTTTCGGAGTTTTGATGTCAGTTGAGGATCATCTGTCTTCCATACTGTCTGACCCGTACTGATTCGGGTCAAATCAAAACCCTCATGAGCAAATGTCAACTCAACGTGTCCACTGACTACTGAATCTTTGCGGGATACTCCCGACTGAAACACTTCATAAACGCGACCACCCTCTGCTTCATCACTATTGTTTCCACACTCGAATGCAACTCCGTCACCTCGTTTTACACCGCCAACGAGTTGCTCTGCCAACTCAACCTGAACAGCACCCCGACGCACGTTGACGACCCTCCCAAGCCGAACACCACGCTTCGCACTCGTCGTTGCCGGTACCAATGTCTTGTGATCACACCCTTCCAACCATCCATTCGAGAAGCCACGGGAGAAAGACAGCTCCATTGCTTCAATATCTTGTTTCCCCAATGAGATGGGCCTTGATGCCACAACATCATCGATGACCCGGCGATAGTGGCTGGTAATATTTGCGACGTATTCTGGAGTCTTCAGACGGCCCTCAATCTTAAACGATGCGATGCCAGCCTCAATGAGTTTTGGAATCAGCGCATGTGCGGCGAGATCCTGAGGAGAAAGAAGATACTTTTTGTTGCCAAGGTCCATGTGTCTGCCGTCACACACAAGTTCATATGGAAGACGACAGGCTTGCGCACATTGGCCACGATTGGCACTGCGACCACCCAGCGATTCACTTGTCAGGCATTGTCCGGAATATGCAACACACAATGCCCCATGGACAAACACCTCCAGGGGCATGGCTGTGCCCGCTCGAATGGACAGAATCTCATCGAGTGACAGTTCGCGGGCAAGCACAACCCTCTGCATGTTGAGCGCCTGCGCCAAACGAATACTCTCTGCGCTGGTCAATGTCATCTGCGTGGAGCCATGTATCGGCAAGTCCGGACAAACATCTCGAATCAGACAAGCAGCCCCTACATCCTGAACAAGAACGGCATCAACCCCAGCTTTATGACAGGCTCTTACAACCTTCTCAAATTCTGGCAGTTCATTACTAAACACAAGAACATTGAGTGTGACGTACCCCTTAAGGCCGCGAGCATGGAGCATCTCCATCACAGCGGGAAGGTCAGCAACGCAAAAATTTGCCGCTCGTGCACGGGCATTAAATCCACAGTCCAAGCCAAAATAGACTGCATCGGCACCGTTTTCTATTGCGGCACGGATACACTCCTTGTTGCCAGCAGGAGAAAGTAATTCGGGAGTGGTTGCCATATGACAAAGATTACGCTCTGTGCTATTCCTGATCGCCTCGTAACTTCGCTAACACTGAATAGTCTTCAAGTGTTGTCGTGTCACCAACTGCTTCTCTTCCAGCCGCAATATCCCGAAGTAAACGACGCATAATCTTGCCGCTCCGAGTCTTTGGAAGCGCATTTGTGAAATGGATGTCATCTGGAGATGCAATCGCACCAATTTGCTGACGAACATGTTTCCTCAATGTGTCTTTCAGCGAGTCGGACGGTTCATCCTCTCGAAGGGTAACAAAGACTGCAACGGCCTCCCCCTTTACATCATGAGGACGACCAACTGCAGCCGCTTCTGCAACAATTGGATGACTGACCAGCGCACTCTCAATTTCTATTGTTGAAAGTCGGTGACCTGCAACATTGAGCACATCATCTATACGCCCCATGATCCAGTAGTAACCATCTGAATCCTGACGAGCGTTGTCTCCGGCGAGGTACTTTCCTGGAACTTTTTCCCAATAGGTTTCAACAAATCGTTCCTCATCTCCCCAAATCCCACGTAACATCCCAGGCCATGGTCGAGTCATCACGAGCCACCCACCTTCTCCTTGTTCAACAGGTGTTCCAGCAGCATCCACTATTTCTGGATAGACCCCCGGCAACGGAAGCGTACAACTGCCTGGCTTCGTGGGAGTACAGCCTGGAAGCGGACTCATCATGATGCCACCAGTTTCGGTTTGCCACCACGTATCAACAATTGGGCACCGAGTGCCACCAATAACTTCGTGGTACCACATCCATGCTTCCGGATTGATACCTTCACCAACAGTTCCGAGAAGCCTAAGACTTGAAAGATCACGACCTTCAATATGCTGCATGCCCCACTTCATAAAAGCTCTGATGGCTGTGGGAGCCGTGTAGAAAATGGAGGGCTTTTCCTGTTCGATGATTTTCCAGAATCGTCCTTCATCGGGGGCGTTTGGAGCGCCTTCGTAAATGAGAATGCTCGAACCGGCAGCAAGCGGTCCGTAGGTAACATAACTGTGACCAGTGATCCAGCCACAGTCTGCCGTGCACCAAAAAAGATCACTGTCACGAATATCAAAGACCCATTCCGTTGTTGTCTTTGCCCAGAGAATGTATCCCCCAGTCGTATGTTTGATGCCTTTTGGCTTTCCTGTCGAACCACTGGTATAGAGAATAAAAAGGGGTGACTCAGAATCCATTGGAACTGCAGGTGTGTCAGTAGGCATCCCTTCAATCAGATCATGCCACCAGATGTCACGTCCTTCCACCATGTCGACTGGCTGCTCTGTTCGTCGAAGAACAATGACATGTTTGACTGTTGAAGATTCATGTGCTGACGACGAAAGGGCATTGTCGACGTTCTCCTTGAGTGGCAATTGCGTTCCTCGACGCCAGCCTCCGTCAGCCGTAATGACAGCGACAGCCTGAGCATCTTGATTGCGATCAGCAATCGCTTCGCTTGAAAATCCGCCAAAGATGACGGAGTGCACAGCACCGATTCGTGCACAAGCAAGCATCGCAATGACAAGTTCTGGCGTCATTGGCATGTAAATGGAAACAACCTCTCCTGGCTTGATGCCAAGTTTTTGAAGCCCCGCTGCCACCTGACAGACCTCAGCATGGAGTTGGTTATACGTAAACTCACGGCGTTCACCTTCGGGCTCACCGACCCAGACAAGCGCTTTTTTATCGCCTTTCCCTGACGCAATATGATGATCAAGGCAGCATTCAGAAACATTGATCTGACCATCAACAAACCACTTTGCATGAGGTGGTTTCCAGTCAAGCACTTTTGAGTATGGTGCGGACCATGGAAGTACTTTTGCTC
>JBDOMS010000466.1:0-1882 GCA_039831735.1 Pirellulales bacterium | reverse complement strand
AACACAACAAGCCCAGTAAGCGCAACGAGAACCTGAACAGTATCGGTGAGTGTCACTGCCCACATACCGCCTATGAGCGTGTAGAGAAGGGTAATAGACGCTACAAGTACAATCCCTGTAGTCAGTGGGATATTGAAATAGAGTTCGAGAAGTCGTGCGAGCGCCGTGTACTGCAAAGCAATCCAGGAAAAATACGATGGCACTTGAATACATGCCCCAACAATCTCTGCTGATGGACCATATATTTTTCGATAAAAATCTGCCATGGTAAACAGACCCATGCGCCAGAGAGGCCTGGCAAAAAATATCCCAGATAAGACAAGCGTTCCTGCACAGGCAAAGGGATCAAGAATGACACCGACAAGCCCCTCCTCCCGTGCTGCTTCTGCCGCAGCAAACATGGTGGCTGCACCAAACCATGTCGCAATCAGCGTTCCCCATGCTAGAAATAATGGAAGGCGCCTTCCGGCTACTAGATAATCTGTCTCACTTTTGACCTGTTTGCTCGCGTAAAGGCTCACCCCGAAGAGGATGACGACGTATGCGATAAGCGCAGCGGCAAGCAGTAATCTATCCTCGGAAGCAAGGTCTAACTTTGACATACCTGCTTGAGCACACGGGAGATGCAACACAACATTCATGCTTGATTATCCAAAAAACCTACCGTCACATCCGTATGTCACACATCTCCCGAATTGACATGGATGTCAACCCACGATTTGCATCCTTCGTAGTCATGACTCCACGGAAGGGTCAACGGATGCGGCAACGCACAAACTGATACTTCCAGTACATGCAGCTCATTCTTCCACCGATGAAATCGTTCCGAAACCACAGCATCTGACCAGATGTGGCGATCACGCAATGCCAGAACAGCATCAAGCGAAGAAACACGAGATGACCGAATAACGGTTGCTTCGTGCGTGAGGACAACAGATCCGGAGGGTGGTCGATCAGACTCAATATCAATGAATAGATCATGAGCCTTTGGAATAATACAATCTATTGATTGATGAAGAAACGTGGGCAGAAGATAAAAAGACTTGTGATCAACGCGAAAGCTACCTCCGTCTTCAACAATACCACCCTTCCGAAGAATGACATCCTGCCTGCCCGAGGCAAGTGCCCGGCAGACAACGGCCCATTCTTTGAAGGCGAATGGCATATTCGAAGGATCCAGCTGGGGCTACTTCCCCCGGACAAAGATGCTTTCAGCCGTAAACTGAACGATTGGCAACGCGAGTTTTGGGTTGAAAACGGCAACTCCCTTTACCACAACATCACTTCCCTTTGAGATATCAAATAACTCCCGGGAATCAATCGGTATCACCTGACCATCTCCGCCGACGAACTGCACTGCCACCATGGGTGCGTTTGCCATCCGCTTCTTACAAAAAGGACAATTATCTGCGTCATGACCTGGTTGCTTTGCATGATCATCTGCAGGAATTTCCATGAGCACAAACGATGCTTTATTTTCCAAAAATGGCTCCATGCCTCGTGCCCCAAGTCGCCCAGCAAGCACAATCGACTGAGGCTTGTTTGCAGGACCCTTCATTAATGCCTGCTTCGCAGCTGTTGGAGACAGTGCTCCCGCAGGCTCCGCCTGAAGAAGCAGTTTGTTCCGAACACTAGCAGCATCAAGGGCCTCGGCTGACGCCACCATTGACCAACATGCTACACCTGCAATGAGAAACCCCAGCTGTATGTAACGCATCGTCGTTTCTGCCTTCCTTATTTTTCAGCACTGTCGCCGTCAGCAGATTCTTCTGCTTCTTTCTTTTCGGCTTCTTTGGCTGCTTCCTTGACTGTCTCTTTCACTGATTCTGCCGTTTTTGATACTTCCTCCTTGACAGCTTCTGCTGCTTTTTTGACTTCTTCT
>JBDOMS010000228.1:0-7870 GCA_039831735.1 Pirellulales bacterium | reverse complement strand
GACCAACAAGCACGCTAATATTATAGCCAGGAAATAAACCAAATAGTCCAACAAATGTTTGGCATAACAATGCAAGGGCTTCATCGGGTGTTGGATATTGGTTCCAGTTTGCTTCATCTGGTGCTCCAAGACTTTCAACAGATTTTTCACCAAAATGTGTAATCTCACCGTCGGACATTGCTTTATAAAATGCAGCTGTACCGATGAAGTCCGCGTATTCGCCTTCTAAATAAGTGGTTGGTATCATCCACATATTCAATGACAACTTATTATGGGCTACACACCACCCAAAAAGCGTGAAGGCAACGAGAGCGATTGTGCCAAAGATCGTAGAGCGCGAGAAATGAGAAAAAAGTTGTTTCACGGAATTATCATGAAAGAAAGATGATATTTATATCGTTGTTATGCACGAAAACAAAAAGGATCGATAAGCTGGAGTGAAGAGAATGGTACAATAGTTTTATGAAGATTCACAATTCTTTGAATACAGAATTCAAATAAAAATTGTGGCAAATATCATTCTTTCTAGGCGCACTCCATGTTGAGTAGAGTGATTCACATTACAGAATGGTTGAAAATGAATGTAGGTGGTCAAAGGTGAGACAACAAATGGGGGACTGCGGAATACTTATCCTTTCATCTGATCACTACAAGGATCTGTGGGGTATTTTTTTTAGTGAATTTCAGCATCGATGGCCTCGTTGCGCATATCCTGTCTATCTTGGTTCGAATACGTATTCGGAAGCAGGCGTTGAGAATGTAACAGTCATTCTAAGTGGCGAGGATCACGATTGGTCTACGAGTTTTCAAAAGATTCTTGAGCAGATACAAGAAACATATCTACTGGTGCTCCTTGAAGATCTTATTATTGTTGAAGATGTTGATGAAACAATTGTGCATAATGAATTTGAACTGATGAAAAAAAAACATCTTCATCACATTCAATTTACTAATCAGATGAAGGGGGATTCGTGGTGTGATGGGCAGCATATGTGTATCGCTAAAGAAGCCCCTTACAGAGTCAATGTCTGTGGTTTTTGGAGAAAAGAAACACTTCAACGTCTTCTGATAGATGGTGAATCACCTTGGAATTTTGAGGTCATGGGTTCTTATCGAAGTGCCTATATGGACGGTTTTGTACGCAGTCAAAAGTACCCTCTCAAGCTCATAAATCTTGTTGAGAAAGGACTTTTTTTACCAGCAAGTGTGCGTTTCTTAAAGAATCGATCTATCCATGTTCCGGCATCAGAAAGACGTTCCCTCTCTGGTTTTCTATATGTAAGGAGTATTCTTGCAAGTACATGGTTTACGGTCATCGCGCAAATACCATGGCAATGGAGAATAAAATTGATGAATTTTCTTCGAAAGATATTTATTAGCTATTGATGAATCGGTTCAATGAAATTGATGTATGAGCACCTTAGACAGATCAGGAATTCATGTTGTCCATGGTTGAGAAATATATGGGAGTATTGGTCGTGGTCCTCTCGACAATTTGCTGCACCAAGTCCACGTTACATTAAGTGGGAGGTTCTCAAGCGTAATGGTGTGAAAGGCTCAACATGGATTGAAACGGGAACCTATACCGGTGATACAACAGCTTTTATCGGACGACTGGCATCGAGTGTAATCAGTATTGAACCAGACCCTGTACTTGCTCATCGCGCTCTAAGGCGTTTTCAGGAAAATCATAAGATCACAGTGTATGAAGGGACAAGTGAAGCTGTTCTGCCAGAAGTGCTTCAATCTGTCTCTGGAGATGTAACGTTTTGGCTAGATGGACACTGGTCGGGAGAGGGAACGTATCAAGGAGTAAATGACACACCGATACATTCTGAATGTCAACTCATCGCATCGAGATTATCAAAACTAGAAAATGTTTCTATCATGATCGATGATGTCAGATGCTTTGAACCGACACAAACATTGTTTCGACATTATCCAGAGCGGCAGTTTCTTGTGGAATGGGCTCGTGAAAACGCCCTATCATGGCATATTGAGCATGATATTTTTGTCGCCACACGCAAGTATCCAATAGCGAATAACTGATGAATCGTTTCTTAGGCGAGCCGCAAAAACAGTTTATCATTGCTGGTGGTTGGCTTACCGCAAGTGGTCTGTTGGCTGGTGTGTGTGGATACGCTTTTCAAATTCTTATGGGCTGCCTCCTTAAGAAAGAAACATTTGCATTGTTCAGCACGCTGAACGCCCTCACCATGGTACTTGCATCACCGTTGGCCGCGTTTGTGATGTTGATTGCGAGGCGGGTGGCAAGTCTTCAATCCATTGGTAATGACGCTACTGTTGTGGCAATGTATCGCTATTGGCACAGACGCATCGTCATCATTGCTGCGATGCTGGCTTGTGTTATGGCCTTAGGAATGCCTGTTATACAGACGTTTATCAAAACATCAGATCATTCTGTTATTTGGTTATTCTTCGGTATCATTGTTGCAAACGCTCTTGTCCTGATGAATGCTGCATTTTTTCAAGGGCTCCATGCATTCGGTTGGCTGGGATCGATGGGTATTTTACCTGTCACATTGAAGATTCTGTTGAGCTATACATTCATCGTATTCCTTGATTTTGGAGTGCTCGGTGCTCTTTTAGGAATGCTTTTCGCATCAGTGGTGACATGGTTGAGTGGCATGACGCGCCTGCTTCAGGTGTTTTCAAAAGTTGAGAAGAAAGATGTTGCCGAGCCACTTGGTTTTCAATGGTCTGAAGCAGTGCCTGTGATCTTTGCGAGTGGCTCATTTACTTTACTGAGCCAGATTGATATCCCTCTTGCAAACTACTTTTTTGAGCCAAATCTTGCTGGTTCATATTCAGCAGCGGCAGTATTGGGAAAAGCGGTATTATATATACCCGGTGGCTTGGTAATGGCACTTTTTCCAATGGTGGCTGCCAATAGTAGTACCCAGATATCAAATAAAAACTTACTCTACCAATCGTTATTCCTGACAGTGTCGCTGTGTAGCACTGCAGCACTTGTCTATCTGTTCTTGGGCGATTTCTTTATTGATTTTTTCTTCAATGATCGATTCCCACAAGCTTCTAAAATCTTAGAGGTTTATGGTTTCGCGATGCTTCCGTTAGCTCTTGTTCTTGTACTAAAAAACTATTCTATAGCTACCGGAAAAGTATTTTTTGGATGGATTCTCATGGTATTTGCAGTGATGATGATTGTGATTTTTCCACTTCTTAATTCTAATCCTGAAAACCTCGTCCTGTTGATGGCTACGTGTGCAACGCTGTGTGGAGTTGTTGGTTGCTCCACATACTCATCACCACAGTTTTTACAAACGTGTTTATTCTACATCACCTATTTTTTTCGAAAATCACTTGTAAATCTCTGGGAAGTGAAGAGCCCAAAGTATGAAATTTATGTATTGCATTGGGCATATATGTTCTCAAAAATTATGAAGGACTTTCGCTGGCAGAAATATGCAGAATGTAGTTGTATCGAAACGTCTCAGGGATCCTTTCATGTTCGTCCTCACACATTTGATGCCATTTGTGTGAGCCCTGATTATGAACGTCCAGATATTGACACGACCATACAGTTCATAAAGAAACAGCAATGCCTTCACAATTCTGTTTTGTTCATTGATGTGGGTGCGAATGTCGGTTCCTATTCCATTCGTATTGGCAATGCGTTTCATGCATGGAAAGGTCTTTCAATCATTGCTTTTGAACCATTTGCATCGTCTTATTCATTATTAAAAAAGAATGTGCAATTGAATGGACTTGAAGGAAAAGTCGATGTGCGCAACGTTGCATTACATTCCCATGAGGGAACGAGTCCTTTGTATTTGAATCCGCTTGATCCAGGTAGTAATTCATTCCTAAAGACGGAAAAAGAAGATGCGTCCGAGTTGTCATACGTGAAAACTATCTGTATGGACGAACTAATGCCTGAGTGTATCAAGAACCAGGCAGCAGCTCTTATTATAAAACTTGATGTAGAAGGTTCAGAAGTTGATGTCTTGAGAGGAGCTGAAAAATTCTTACAGGCTCATCAACAGGTACTTTTGCTGGTTGAAGATTTTGTTAATCCAGTAATATGCCAATACCTGATCGATGCTGGGTGGCATCGTGTGCAAAAGAAAACGCCATATAATAGCTTTTGGTCTCGCTAATCTGTTGTCATTCACGAAGTCAAGAGATGCGATAACGTTTCAGCGATAAGTTCACTCGGCTGTATATGGATGGCTGGAGGATCACGTCTCCATTGTGATGGATTCGATAAAAACTTAGAGATAATGGATTCTTTTTTGTAACTCAGTACAACATTTTCTCCGAGACCTTCATGACGTTCTGTCTCTTTCCTCAGTAACAGGCACGGTTTTCCAAGGTAATAACACTCCTCTTGATTACTCCCTCCATCAGTCAGGATGTAATCAGACTGTTGAAGAATATGGGTAAAGTCAATGTATCCTTGACGCGGGAGACTTAGTATCTGGCCATTACTTTCAAGTCGTTCAATTAATCCAAGTTCTTGAAATACCTGAAGAGTGGGTTTGTGCAGAATCGTCACGCAGGGAAGTTCTCGACTTGCATCCTCAATGTACTGCATAAATGTTTGAAGAAAGTTTTTGTCTAAAAGATTTTCTTGACGATGACATATGCAAACAAAAAATTTCTCTGGCAGGTATTCTGTAAGGTGCTTGCAAAGTGGATGAGAGAGCGCAAATCGTAGGGAGTCAATCAATGTGTTTTCACAGGTGTCGATGATCTGAAGACCGCGCGCAGCACGAAGATTTCCAACAGCTTTTTTCCCTGGGCAAAATGCCAATGTGGTGAATTTGGAAACCAGCATGCGGCAAATTTCTTCTGGAAAGGGGCGTAGAAGATTAAAGCTTCGAAGGCCAGCCTCAACGTGAACAATCTTCGCACCGGCTAGCCATGCTGAGAGAGCACCGATGAGTGTACTGACCGTATCACCATGAACAATAAGATATGGGCACACACTTTTTTTTTGCCGGAATAGTTTCTTGAGAAGAAAAGGTGACTTTAGAAAACACTCTATCGTCCACCACAGAAAAGAGAATGTGGTCTGGTGAATAGGACGATGGGTTATCCAGTGCTGAATCCCATTTGGGAAAACGATTTGGTAAAGATCACTTTTTCTAAGATCGTTTTGTCCGGTTGCAATTGGAACAACCTTTATGCTTCGAGCCTGCAAGGCAAGAATAACCGGAGCCAATTTAATAAGTTCAGCAGTTGTCCCAATTAGTACAAAAATCACTGTATGCTCGGTGGTTTGATGTTCTTAATCAGTTTTTTTGCCATATGTGGGCAGCGCCGGTCGAATTCCCATACTTCTAAGCAGTGCATGGTAGAGGATGAGAATGGCAGTCAGGAATGAGAGAGGAATTTGGAGAAATGCAATGATTTTCCTCGTTCGTATCGCCATCACAAAGGCGTCAATTGTGGCAGGGAGAATAGTCAATGCATACGGAATAAATAAATACTTCTTAAGATGGCTTCTCGATTTTTGAAGAGTTGCACGATTCGTAAAACCAGTTCCTGGAATTGAAGGATAATGAATATTGGCAATGACTCGCCAACAAAGTTTGTAGATATATGTTTGAAATGTCTCTGCAGAGTAATGGATGACAGGACAGTCCTTTACAATGGCTAAACGAGGGTCATGTCTCATTAATTGTTGGAAGCAGGTAGGAATCATACGTTCTTTTGAAATATTGAGACCATGTACCATTTGAAGTTTTTGCTGGTCAATCATGGCACCAGCGGCTAAATCAAGAAGTGGCAGTTGGTCGAGTTCAGAAAATCGAAATATGAGACGTTGACTATTTTCTGAATATCGCGGATATCGTCTTTGCATCGAAGGAATGTAGAGTTGATAATCTGCTGAGACTCGATACATGAAAAAGGCAAAAGGATCAGAAAAAAGATTGATGTACTCATTGATGAATGGTGCATCAGGTGGCTTTTTATATCCAGAAGACCAAAGAAAAGGTACGTCAGTTTCTACGAATGCATCTATTTTTCTCTTGAGATCATCTTTGTTTTCAAGTACCTCATCGGCATCGAGGAACATGAGATATCGACTTTCAGAGGCTTGTATTCCGATTTGCTTGCCATACTCCTGCTGTATTTTTTTGTTATGTAAAATGGTGCATCCATACTTTTGAGCAATTCTCTTAGTGCTGTCAGTAGAACCGCCATCAACGATAAGAATATGTATTTTTTCCTGAGGATAGGACTGGCACTTAAGTGACGCCAATGAGGATTGCAGGGTTTTTTCTGCATTGAGCGTTGGCATAACAACCGTGACATCGATACTCTCAAGGACGGACAAGTTACTCATGGCATAATTATAATGCGGAATCAAAGTTTAGAATGCTAAGTACATCAAAAATGAGTATCACGCTGCTTGTGAGTTCATTGAAAGATATGAAAGTGGATACAGGACCGATGCCCTTCAATGAGATCTACGGAATATGCTGAAACGTCGCATTACGGTATTGATCCCCGCATTTAATGAAGCGAGTAATATCTCTGCGCTCATAGACGAGCTTAATGCAGCGACCAATGGTCTCCATGCCTATGACTTTACATATCTTTTTGTTGATGATGGAAGCACGGATGAAACCACAAGTATTTTGGAGAGTATCGCGGATACAGATCCAAAGGTAGCAATTATTGAACTCTCACGTAATTTTGGCAAAGAGATGGCACTCACTGCTGGTATCAGTGCTGTTAATTGTGATGCAGTCATTATCATGGATGCTGATTTGCAGCATCCGCCTCGATATATAGCTGACCTCATTCAAGAATGGGAGGCAGGCTATGAAATTGTTTCAACGTGTCGCGTGAAAATGGAGGAACAACCTTTCCTGCGTTGGTTAGGATCTACTGTCTTTTATGCGTTACTGAACTCAATCTCTGAGTTCCGAATGGAACCAGGTACGACGGACTTTCGGTTACTGGATCGGTTAGTGATTGATTCCCTGAAGAAATTTACTGAACGGAATCGTCTCTTTCGGGGGCTCATTGATTGGATGGGTTTCAAAAAAACAACGATTGTTTTTGAGGCACCAGCACGGCACGCAGGAAAGGCACGATATAGCTATTCAAGACTTATTCGTTTAGCCCTCAACAGTTTTATGGCATTCTCACTGGCGCCACTGAAAATTGCCGGCTACATTGGTCTTTTCGTGATTGTCGTATTTGGTGGATTGCTCACATTCATGGTGACAGACAAATTTTTTGGCGATGCTTTTGGTTTTTCTCCACTGTCTTTTGTGATCGTGTCAAATGTGATTATGAATGGAATTGTACTTGGGTGTATTGGTCTTGTTGCTCTTTATATTGGACACATTCACACAGAAGTTATCGGACGCCCGTTATTCCTTATACGAAAGAGAATCGGCAGGAATGTACTCGGACCATCTACAGATTCGAAGGCCATGTCTCATTGAAGTCGGTATTTACCGCTCCACAAGACACATGAATTATAAAGACGCACTGATATAATAGTGTGTAGGAGCTTCGGGGTCTTAGTAGAACTAGTTGCGCTCTGATGGGGAACAGCATGAAAGTGAAAAAAACTTATTGTCTTTCTCTTTTTGGCTTAGCAGTATTGGTGCTGTGTATAAGAGGAGTGGCAGTCCCTGCTGCGGATCAGAAAAACACAAGCGAATTGTTTTCTCAGGGTACGGTGGCATTGAATGAAGGTAAATATGATCATGCCATCAGTGTATTTGACAAGGTAACACAAACAGCTGGCCGTGAAGAATGGCTTATTGAACTCAGAGCACAAGCATTCGTTGAAAAATCTAAAATTTATTTCCGACAACGAGCATATCTTCCGGCCATAGACAATTGTTATTTTGCCATT
>JBDOMS010000140.1:0-1886 GCA_039831735.1 Pirellulales bacterium | reverse complement strand
CCTCGTTCAGCTTGATGTAGATCAGCTGCAGTCGCAGGAAGATCCTGGTGAACGGCTTGTTCTCAGGGGTGATGTGTTGCAGCGTTGCCGGGATATTGTTGCGCGGGCCAAGTTCCGGGAAGACAATCGGGCTGGTGCACTCAAATTAAGAAAAGCTGAGCTTGATAAAAATAGAGCTGACTATGAATTGGCGATCGCTGAAGAGGCTCCTGAAGGAAAGAGAAAAGAACTTCTGGATTTGGCGGACGCAAAGCGGTCCGAAGTGGAGCAGGCAACGCTCGCGTTTCAGGAGGCAAATACCCACCGAAAAGACCTTGAGTCCATTGTTCGCCGAATGACAGCGGATGAGGATGCGGCCTCAAAAGCCGTTGCGGACCATCGTCAGCAGGTGACGCAGTTGGTTGATACGCTTTCGGGCAAGGCACCAAATATTGGCAAAAGTCTTCTTGAGTTGCCGGTGCTTGATGCATTCAATGGCCCCCTCAGGATTGATCAAATATGGCTTCCGAATCTTACGCTCAATAACAACTTCCGTGATGTGGCGCGGTTTGACCGTTGTACGACATGCCATCAGGGGATGACGAAATCAGCCCCAGGTTCACCGACTGAACCGGCCTATCCGCAAGAGCAGCGAGTTGTGGTGTCTCTTGATACGCCTGAGGAGGGGCCTCAGCCGCCGGTTGTCTCTGGCGATGCAAACAATCAATTGCAGTCGCTCTATGGTTTCCAGTTGGCTCCTCGTGGTCTTTTTGATCAGGACGCGGCAACGATTAGTGTTGTGTTGCCGAGTTCTCCTGCTGCTGTAGCGGGATTGCGTTCTGGTGATGTCATTAATGAAATCGCGGGAGGGAGAGTTGCATCCCGCAGTATTGCGGCCACGTCGTTGGTTGAAATGCCGACATGGGGTCAACCGCTTTCGCTTGTGGTTTCTCGTGGTGTTCCGCAGCCGTACTCAACGCACCCACGTTTGGACCTTTTTGTCAGTGACTCAAGCCCCCACTCGATGAAGACCTTTGGCTGTACTATTTGCCATGAGGGGCAGGGGAGTGCCACAAGTTTTAAGTGGTCTTCGCATTCTCCAAATTCTCCAAAGCAGGCTCGTCAGTGGCATGATGAGCATGGTTGGTTCAATAATCATCACTGGATTTTCCCAATGCGCCCCCAACGCTTTGAAGAGTCGAGTTGCCTGAAGTGTCATCACCAGGTTGTTGATCTTGAGCCGAGCGAAAGGTTTCCCGAGCCGCCCGCTCCCAAGGTCGTTGAGGGGTATCACTTAATTCGCCAATACGGATGTTATGGCTGTCATGAAATCAATGGTTGGTCTGGTCCAGATGAGCGAGTGGGGCCCGACATGAGGCTTGCTCCGAATTATCATGAAGTTGCCGCTGCCATTGGTACCGACGCTGGGCTCTCTGAGATGGGACCTTCTGTTACACGGTGGGTGAGCGATGTGCGAAGAAGCCCAGATGGTCGTGAGGCTCGTGCGCGTCTTCGTGATGTGATTGAGCGTGATGCAGCCGCGGGCAATGAAGCAAAATTGTCTGACCGCACTCACGAACTGGCTGTTCTGCTGAAAGACCCAGAGACCCCCGGTGGATTCCCAAGGGTGGGACCAAGTCTCCGTCATGTTGCAAGCAAGGTAGATTTTACATGGCTTTATTCTTGGCTTCGTAATCCGCAGGATTTTCGTCCTTCAACAAAGATGCCTCGTTTTTTCGGGTTGTGGGAACATCTTGAGGGGAAGGGTCTTGAGGAGTCGATTCGGTACGAACCTCTTGAGATTCGTTCGATGAGTGAGTATCTCCTCTCGTCGAGTCAGCCTTTTGACTATGTTCAGCCATATGAGGGAATTACAGCGGCTGTTGATGTTGAACGCGGTACAAAAG
>JBDOMS010000150.1:0-7897 GCA_039831735.1 Pirellulales bacterium | reverse complement strand
TTCTCAAGATGGAGGCAGATGCGTTGATGCCCTGATGCGTGCAGTGAGAGAAGTTCAATGTTTTTGAAATGGCACGCGACTACAGCAAAAGCATTCATGCCACTTCTATCAGTCTCCATTGGAACAGAGGGGGCAGATGGAAATGTTTTGATTGGTGTGCCTGGAGGATAAGTCGATGTATAACAGGCACGACTCATTGGTTTGGACGCAAGCCATGCGTCCTCCGCTACGTTGTTGTTCTGATGGATTGTAGCCTGAGCGGCAATACGGATTTGCAGACGCTCTGACGCACTGTACCAGTGAAGTGAAACATTGTTATGGGTACGAATGTGATTGGTTTTTGGACTTCGTACATCGGTGTGAAAAAAAATGATTCTATTGAGAGCCTGAAATTTTCGCAGGACAACTGTTCGAATGTGAGGATTTCCTTTTTCATCGATCGTTGCAAGAGAAAACAAGTGAAGAGGATGTCGAGCCGATGCAGCTGCATCAGTGAACTGCTCAGAAAGCATATCCCAAATATGAGAAGCTGTGTGGTGTGAAAAGTTCATTTCTTAATGAGTTTCGGATGTGAAAAAGCTATTGATGTCATCAATAAAATGTATTTTGATAGGTGGCAGAAATTTATGAATTCTGAAACGCTCGCAAAGCTGTTCAACACACGTTCTGTAGATGTGCAAGCTGACTCAGAAATCGTACGCTTTCACTATCGCCTGTTGCAACCAACAGGAAGGAAGCAAAGTCATCCATATCCTCTTGTGGTATCTCTTCATGGGGCAGGTGAGAGAGGAAATGATAACATTATGCAGCTTGAGTATTTTCCAGCATGGCTAGCGAAGCGGCCTGTTTGGCGAACATTTCCGTGTTTTGTACTCGCACCCCGATGTCGGGAAAATTGCCAATGGAATGATTGTGATTGGGATAATAAGCAAAGTGTTCCCTTGACGTCTCGGCCGTCTGTTGATCTAAGCGCTGCCATAGAAGTGATGGATACTGTGATAGCGAGTGAGCCAGTTGACGTGCAAAGAATATATGTTGTAGGACTTTCTATGGGTGGGTATGGAGCATGGGATTTGGTTTCAAAAATGCCAAGTCGATTTGCAGCCGTTGTCCCAATTTTTGGAGGTGGAGATAAAAATCAAGCAGAGAAAAATTCTCATGTGCCAATTTGGTGCTTTCATGGAGCAGCCGATGCTGTTGTGCCAGTTGAGCGATCACGATCAATGATAGCCGCCATACGATCTGCGGGTGGCCGTCCTCAATACTCTGAATGAAAGGGTATTGGGCACGATGCATGGATGCCAGCTTGTCGGGATCACAATGTCGTTCAGTGGTTGTTTCAGCAACGCCAACAAACCGGAGAACAAGAGGGCGATAAGCCCAAATCCAATCCGGAATCATGAGAATAGTGCCCCTTTATTTACACATGTTAGCAGGATGGGTGAACTATTTCTGCAATGTATCCGTAATGAATTCAGAAGGGTCAGTACGGAGCGTCTGTACACATGGATGTTGCATGTGAACACAATTGTTTTCCTCATTATTGGTTGAAATATGCCTGTTATGTCGTTTTCTATGTCTGCCTAGGGGGGTGTTATGCCGAATACCTCCCTGAGGAGATAAATCAGCTTGGGATCGCACGGTTTGATGCCGTGCAAATCCAGCCAATTAAAACGGTGACCTTACAGCCAATGGGCCGTGTGAAGATTCCCGTAAGGATCATGAGGAAGGGGAATTATGGAACAATCTTTGTAAGCGTCATAAACCTACCTTCTGGAGTCACGTCTGTTGGTGGAAGCCAGATTTATGAGGGCACCTCAAACACAGAATTTGAACTTGTCGGGAGTGAATTGCTTGGTGATAGAGCGACAGAGCACATCGTAACTGTTGTTCTTTCCATGAATGGGGAATCAGTGGAACAACAATTCACGTTATCCCTTCCTCAGATGCCACGTCCTTCATTCGTATCACCTCCCCCAGTCTTTTTGCAGCCTGGGCACTCTGTCCACATTGATATTTCTATTGAACGAAATGGGTTTCTTGATGCGATTGCTTTGAAGCACGAGGAACTTCCCAAGGGCGTAAACATTGACTTCCCTCAAGAACCAGTTCTGGGAACGACTGTGCCAATGAACATCACATTACGTGATGATATCAACGAAGGTGAAGTTGTGGTTGGAGTCACGGCAACCATCTACGGTCGTACAATACAGTCCTCCTTAAGATTCTTTGTGCTTCAACAACCTTTTTATTTCGATCAAGAGCTTTCAGTAGTGTCAGTCCCTGTTGGGGACACAAAGGGAATACATCTGTCTATGCACCGAAACGCTCTTGATTGCAGGGAAAGTGTGGATCATTCACAAAACATGGCTGAAGTTGATGAGCAGATGTCAGTTTCTTATCGTGGTCCTATAAAGATTTCATCATTGAAACAGTTGAGTACTGTCATTGTTGAGTCAGCCTATGTGGAGGAAGATACTGATTTATGTCAACTGCTTGTTCAGATTCCACCCGATACTGTTCCAGGGGTGTATATGGTCCCTCTCCAGGCAACAGCTGATCACATCTTTTCAAAAAGTCTCATGGCTGTGCGGGTTCTTGAGCCAGATGAGGAAGAGGGAGTTCTCTCTCAAGAGATTTCAAAGACTTTGGACCCCTCTCTCAAATCAGGGAAAGGCGGTTTAAGTGGACGCTTAGAACGGACAAAACAAGTACTTGCAAGCCATTATGGTGTCACCTCGGAGGCAGAACAGTCCATCCGTATGTCGCTGTTGTGGTTAGCTCAATCGCAACTCTCAAATGGTTCATGGGATCCGCAAGCATCGACGTGGGATCGAGTTGGGAGTACGTCTGCAGCTATTCTGCCATTTCTCGCAGAAGGTGTTACTCACGAGCATGAGTCTGTCCATACAGAATGGCTACGGCGATATCCCGATACTGTGAAGAAAGGTCTTATCTGGCTCGGGAGTGTGAAGACAGAAAATCTTGATCGCCCACAGGGATGGCTATCCGAAGATACGGACTCACAACGACTTGCTGCCCTCGTTGCGAGTGAGGTTGCTGGGCTCATAGGAGGGCGTAAACTCAAGCAGAATGCTTTCCATGTGGCAAAGAATCTTGCTGATCGTCATCTTTCGAAAGGCGTCTGGAAAAATAGTGGGTCTCTTGCTTTGATCTCCACAGTGGAAGCCTATCTTACTTTCCAGACTGCAAAAGCGTGCGAAGTGTACGTATCCCCCAAAGTTTTTTCAAAGGCTGAGGAGTATGTTATGCGATCAGGGCGGGGGGGGAGTCACGCTCCACTTTCGAGATTTGGATTGACGCGAAATGGTCCAATTAATCCATCTGCTACCGCTGCCTGTCTGCTCGCCTGTCAGTATGCGGGTATTCCTGCCTCATCTCCAGATATGTTGGTCGGTGCAGAATATTTAGCCGGTTTTGCACCACATTTTGATGATGAACAATATGGTCAATCCGTTGACTTTCTCTTATTTGCCAGCCAAGTATTACGCAATCTCGAAGGAGACCAATTTGACCGCTGGAATATTAATGTTTTGTCTTTTCTGACAAGAACGCAACAAAAAGAAGGGCCGTATGCAGGCACATGGGATCCTGCTCTCTTTGGTGGGGTTCAGGACCGTTTTCGGACAACGATTCTCGCCACCCTTTGTCTTCAGACAGCGTATCGCTATATGCCGCTTTACCGTGAGTAAATAATACCTGTCAGGGTGATATAGAACGACGCCTGTGATAGATGACGATACAAGTGATTCCAGTAAGCACAACAATATCAATTGGAATCAGACGTTCACGATCTTGGTAATGCTTCTCAACACGTTGGAACTCATCACCATTAGGATTAAAAGAAAAGAGAAGGTCTTTGGTGCCAGATGGCCAAGTGTGATCGTCAAAGGCAGTTAGCCACAAACCTTGAATCATCTCCCAATCCGCATTGTGGTTTCCTCTCAAAACGTTTTCCAAGAGACCTGCACTGTCTGTAAGAGGTTTTGCATATTGGACCACACCGTGCAGCCAGGGCGCATTGGACTGCTCGTCATCAAAGCTGCCTGTTGCTCGTCCAGGACCAATCACAAAAGCCCTCAGAAGACTTTGTGACTTTTTATCTTCTTCAATTTGATCTACCGGGACTCGGTATGGAAAAACCGGAGTCTCTGTCTTGAATGACAGCCGGACTGCAGTGAGCTCAATATCTTGTGCAACTTCGGAGTACTTAAAGGCTGTAATCATCCAGCCTTTTTCTACATATGGTCGAGACCACTCTGTAAGTTCAGGGCGAGAGTCATACTCATTATCGTGAAGCCATGTTGTGAGTTCAGACGGATCAGAGGCTTTGAGAACAGTGGCCTCATACTGTCCAATGTGAACGGTCTTGATAACTTGTACTGAGTCAGTGGGGGGAACGCTTCTTCTGATACGGTCAGCTGAAAGAAGAAAATGACCTAAGAAGTAGCGTGTTATTGCGGAATAATATGTTTGCCAACGAATAGCATCTTCAATACGAGGTTGTATCTGCTGCGTGAGTATGTCAAAGATGCTCCCATCTGCAGCAGCAATATCTGGAACACTTGGTGAAGGAACCAAAAATCCAAATCCATTCTCGTGACTATCCTGATCGGCCGAAAATGTTGCTTCTCGAATGAAATGTTCAGTCTTTGTAATAGGATCCCAGATGAGAAGGACTTTTTGATCGGCAATCTGCACGGGAGAACCATCTCGAAAGACAGGACAGCACGCAGGCAAATGAACAGGTGTGAAAAGAATAGTAAACAGCACAATATACGTGCTACAACGATGAAAAACATTCATGGCGTTACTGACTTTTACGGATGTTACTACTTGTTTTCACTACATGACCACCAGTGGTCAGTGACTTCTTGTGCGAAGTCATTGTTTCTTAAACCTTTTTTGATGCCAAACAACATTGTTACAAAGCAAAAAAGTCAAAAAATGATAATGATTGGTTTGGAGGTGCGTGATTGTAAAAAAAGCGATACGTGTCACGAATGATTCGATCATGCACGCAACCGAGAAACTGATACGATTTGCGAGAATAGTCTTCTACTCAAATCAACAGTTCGAGGTACTGAGGTGACATGTGGTGCGTTGTGCGATATCCTAAAGGTTTTTACGGATGATGTGAGGAACTATGTTTTTGAGAAAAACAGGGTCATGTATTGCATTTCTGTATGGGGTGATGTTTCTGGGTCTTCCTTCCAGTGCTTTGGCTTCGGAGTTTACTCGTCGCCCCAATATTCTCTGGATTGTAGGAGAGAACCTCAAACTGGATTTGGGGTGTTATGGTGCATCGCACGTAAAAACGCCACATTTGGATGACCTCGCAAAAAATGGTGTTCGATACACAAAAGTTTTTGCAACGTCACCTGTGTGTGCACCAAGCAGAAGTGCTTTTTTTGTCGGTATGTATCAGACGTCAACTGATACGCATAACATGCGGTCCCACCGTGATGACGACTATCGATTGCCAGTCGGTGTAGAGCCGATTACACATCGTCTCAACAAAGTTGGATATACAACAGGCAATATCACGACCATGGGCGAGGATACGGTTGGGTCAGGAAAACTAGATCTCAATTTCGTCAATGAAGGGAAACTCTACGATACCGAGAGTTGGGAGCAGCTTGTCAAAAATCAGCCATTTTTTGCGCAGATCAATACCCTTGAGGCAGAGTATGACATCTATGATCGCCAGACATGGAGGCTTCCGCGTGTGAAGTGGAAAGGAGAAGATCAGCATGAAAAAATTGCAACTCCCGATGCGGTAACACCACCGCCCTACTATCCTGATCATCCATTAGTTCGAGAGGAGTGGGCACGGTATCTCAATTCCATTTCAGGAATGGATAAAACGATCGGTACAATTCTGACGCACCTCAATAAGGATGGGCTTGCTGATGACACCATTATTATGTTCTTTGGTGACAATGGCAGGATTGAGCCACGAGGTATTCATTGGTGCTACGATTCCGGCTTGCATGTACCAATGATTATACATTGGCCAAAAAACTTTCAGCCACCAGCAAACTACACGTCGGGAGATGTGAGTGATCAAGTCATAAGTCTGATCGATATAACCCCAACAACTCTTGGCTTTGCTGGTATTCAGCCGCCATTCGGTATGCATGGTCGCATCTTTTTGGGCGATCGCATTGGACCAGAGCGTCAATACGCATTTTCTGCCCGTGACAGAATTGATGAAACAGTAAATCGAATTCGAAGTGTACGGGGTGAGAGATATCACTACATCAGAAACTACTATCCCAATCGACATTTCACGTCACTCAATCGGTACAAAGAAAAATGTTTTCCAATCAAGCCATTGATGCGAACCTTGTTTGCTGAAGGAAAGCTCTCAGGACCACCGCTTGCATTGATGTCACCAACGGTCGCCGAGGAACAACTATTCGATACACTGCATGATCCTCATGAAATCAACAATCTTGCAAAATCAGAGCAACAAGAACACCGTGATGCGCTGATTCGTATGCGGGCTGCATTAGAAACCTGGATTGTAGAGACAAATGATCAAGGTGTGTTTCCTGAACCAAACGAGATCGTTGCCCCATTCGAAAAAGAAATGCACGACTGGTTTGGTACACCCAAATGGTACCCGTATCACCCACAAGAATGACAATGAGTGAATACGAATTAAGACGCAATTGTTCAGAGGATGCGACAGAGATTTCAGACTTGATTCGTGAGTCTACCAATCAGTGGTATATCACGCATGGAAATCCACCAATTTTTACTGGTGATCCGAATGCAACACGCTTGTTCTATGACGTCTATGAGGAACTTGATCCAGGGTGTTGCATGTTGGCAGTTGAGAAAAAAACTGGGTTGATTGCCGGGTCATGCTTTTATCACCCCCGATCGACGCATGTCTCACTTGGGATCATGAATGTCCATCCTGATCACTTTGGAAAAGGCCTTGCAAGAAGGTTGCTAAATGCTGTGGTTTCAATGTCAGAGGATCAGAAAAAGCCAACGCGTTTAGTATCGAGTGCAATGAATTTAGATTCGTACTCTCTCTACACCCGCGGCGGATTTGTTCCGCGCTATGCGTATCAAGACATGTTTCTTGAAGTCCCTCAAAGCGGGATGCCATCACAAAAACTGCCTGGGCTGGATCGGGTTCGGCTCGCGACACTTCGTGATCTTGAAGCTATCGTACAACTTGAGGAAGAAGTGCAGTGTATTGAGAGAAGAAAAGACCATCATTTTTTTCTGGAAAACCGCCAGGGCATCTGGAATGTCTGTGTCATCGATCATGCATCTGGTTCGGGTATTGATGGTGTTCTAGTGTCTGTGAAACATCCTGGCAGCACAATGTTGGGACCAGGAGTGATGCGATCAACCGCAGATGCTGCAGCACTCATCTGGTATCAACTGAATCAGTTTCATCGTGGAGGAAGGCCGGTATGGCTTGTCCCTGTCGAATGCGATGATTTAGTTGCTGAGTTGTATGCTTGGGGTGCACGCAACTGTGAAATTCATTTTGCCCAAGTGCGTGGAATGTGGAAGGAGCCGAGTGGTGTAGTCATGCCAACATTCATGCCTGAAACCGGTTAGGAAGAAGATCAATGGGAATGAACTCTCCCTATCCCTCAGATAATAATTTCGAGTGTCAACTGTTTATTGTGATCATGGCACGACTTCATGTGTGCCAAGTAACTCATTGAGTGCTCGGTTGAGCACTCGTACCGTATATTTTCCGTCGGCAACCATGCCGGGACGATACGTCTTGTTTTGCTTCATTGTCTCAAGAACAGGCAGGGCTGTACGGTCTGTTTCATCAAGAACGATGGCGGCACGGAGGCGAGCCCATTGCGTGCCATCGTTGAGTATTTGAGCCAAA
>JBDOMS010000586.1:0-7921 GCA_039831735.1 Pirellulales bacterium | reverse complement strand
AATCAGGAAGGTCAGAATCAGGAAGGTCAGAATCAGGAAGGTCAGAATCAGGAAGGTCAGAATCAGGAAGGTCAGAATCAGGAAGGTGATGACGAGGTGTCCCGTGCGCGTCGTACACGATCGCGGTTGCAGGCAGCCGAAAATCGAATGCGTGAAGCAGAGAAACGTCTTAATGAAGCAAATCGACCAGATGCCTTACTGGATCAACAGAAAGCCTTGGAAGAATTAGAGACGGCCCGTGCTGAGTTGGAGGAAATATTACGCCAGATGCGAGAGCAGGAGGTTGAGCAACTCCTCGTGCAGTTGGAGACACGGATCAGGGCAATGCTTCGAATAGAACGCGGAGTAGTGTCGGGTGTTGAATCACTTGTAGCGGGAAGCAGCCAAAGTCGTGAGCGGCAGTTGGAAGCTGCTCGTTTGAGTCGAGAGCAGACAAAAGTCACCGCGGAAGTTACAAAAGCTTTAGTCCTTGTTCGTGATGACGGGTCTGCTGTAGCTATTCCTCAGGCATTGGAGCAGATTCGTGACGATTCTTTGCAGGTATCTCGGCAACTTTTTCGTGGTGATGTTGGGAATACTACGAGGGGTGTTCTTGAGGAACTTGTATTGGGCTTGGAGGAACTCCTTGCAGCTCTTGAGCAGGCTCAGCGTGAACAGCAGCAACAGCAAGGCAACAACCCATCAGGTGGTCGTCCGCCTCAGCCTGGAGAGCAGCCGCTTGTCGATAAACTCGCAGAATTGAAGATGATTCGATCGCTACAAATGAGAATTAATTCTCGTACGCAGAGATTTTCTCAGCTTTTGGACGAAGGTGTCGAACAGGCTGTCGAGCCAGAACTTATTGATGCGCTTGATCGATTGGCTGAACGGCAGCGATTAATTCAGCAGGCTGCGCATGATATTGTCTCTGGTCGAACTGAATGAGCTATGATCACAGTATGTCCAATGCCCCGTTCCGAGGTATGATAGTTATTGGTCTATCAACAAATTGATTCAGTCGTTGAGAGCAGAAACGTGCGCTATTCCATGCAATACCTGATTGTTTGTCTTGCAAGCCTGTCAGTGTTTGGGCATTGTTTCAACTTAGATACTCGCAGTACTGAATCCCTCGGTGCCGAAAAAGAGATAATTATTGATGCAGACTCAGATCTTTCTCGTCAGGCCTCATGGATAGTGCCAGACCGAAGTGAGATTCGGCAGCGGATGGTGGATTGGATTGCCGTGCAGGAAACTGCTGATTCAAGCACTCGTGCGAAGGCGTTAGCAGTATGGAATAACCTTGGTGATGGGGATGATATTCTGGATGCTGCCATTGATACATTCGCTCTGTTTGATCCTCGATGTGAAGTGATTCGTACAATGTCTATGCAGCCACATGCATCCCTGCCGAAAGACATAGAATGGCTTTTTGACTCATCTGCTTTCGATTCAGCCTCGCCTTTGTTGTTCCGGATCGCCACAATTCGTCTTTGGATCGGGCGTCACATGGTTCGACATAACCGATTTGATGAGGGCTTATTGTTTCTGGAAGGACTTTCTGTCGAATCAGCATTGGATCCTTGTGCATTACTTTTTCATCGGGCTGCCTGTAACTTTTGGCTTCTTGAGGTTGATATGACGATTGAACTTTTGGAAAGACTGCTTGAACGATCTGAGGAAATTCCACTTCGGTATGAGCAAACGGCACGACTGATGCGTGCAGACATAAAGTCTCTCGAAGATGACTCGCTCGATCATATTTCACGGCGGATGCGTGACATTACTCGTCGTCTTGATCTTGGCCATGCTGGACCAAAAACTCGTACCGTTCAGGATGGAGTTGTGGAGTCTTTGGATAAATTAATTGAGAAAATAGAGCAGCAGCAGCAGCAGGCTCAGGCTTCAAGTGGTGCAGGTGGAGCTGGTGGCAGGGGTAACGGTACGCCGATGGAAGATAGTCGTATTGCCGAAGGCAAAGGGGCTGGAGAGGTTCAAAGCAAGGATATTGGCAATGGGGATGGCTGGGGAAATCTGCCGCCTCGCGAGCGGGAAGAAGCTTTACAGCAGATTGGACGCGAATTTCCATCCCACTATCGGGAGGCGATCGAGCAGTACTTCAAGAGGCTCGCCTCTGGTGTTGGTGATCGATAACGGTTTGAGATTCTAAAGGATGCTTTCACTTTTCAACGCACGATTCAGTCTAAAGAAAACCAGCCTGCTGGCCATGTTTTTTGCTTGGATGGGTAGTTTGCAGGCGGAGCAGACGTTTGCACCGAGCGTACGAGTCGAAATGTCAACCGGTGCTGTTATCGATGGACGGCTTGTTTCCATCACAAAAGATGCTGTTTGTGTAGATGCCGAATCGGGCATCAAAGAGATTGATACGAGCGTGGTTCGAACAGTTGAGTGCAATCACGAGCATGGTGAGCCGCAAGAAAAAATTGTTGTTGTTGGTACAAATGGGCTGAAGGTTTTCGGAGCACGGGTTTTGGTTCAGGGAGACACGCTCTCTCTTGAGCAGGCTGGAGGTGTATTCACCATTCCTGTGAAGAGAGTAAAGCTAATCGACTGGATGCGTCTCGATAAAGCTGTTCGCACTGAGAGTGATCCAGAGTGGCTTCAGGAGTTGCCGTCGGACTTGCAATCCGACATTGTTGTGATTGTAAAGGGTGAAGAATTGCAATGCGTAGTGTGTGCTATTCAAGAAATTACTGCGGATGCTGTTCGCGTGAGCCTTGATGGGGATGTTATCCCGGTTAAGAAGGATCGTGTTGCTGGAGTGTTGTGGCTCCGGGAGCCGATGGAGCCTGGGGGTATTGTTGTTGAAGTGTTAGGTGGCGCGCTCTCTGCCAGTGTTCTTGAATGGACCCCCGATGCTCTTGTTGTTGATAATGAGATTCAAATACCTGCAGCCAATCTAAAGAATATTGATTATGCATCAGGCAGAATGACTCTTTTGTCTGCCTTGCCAACGGAGCACGTCTCAGCAGAGCCATTCTTTGGAAGTCTTGCCAAGATTGATGATCTTGCAAAAGCATTTCAGCCTCGTGTGTTAGAATCGGGAAGAGATATCATGTTCCGGCCTCGTACCGAGGCTATTTGGAAGATACCTGCTGGAAGCCGGGTATTCACTTCGACTATTGCACCGGGTTCTTTGGCTGGAGGAGGCCGAGTCGTAATATCGGTTGATGATCGCGAAGTCTTTGGTGCGACCATTGGAAATGAGTCGTCAGAGGAAGACAAGGAAATATCCGTTGGAGAAATTCCGGTAAGTAACGCACGTCGACTGTCAGTTGTGGTGGAGTATGGTGATTCTGGTCCCGTTGGGGGCGTTGTTATAATGAAAGATCCTGTCTTTATGAAGTAGTGTTGCATGAAATACACACGGATTTTTCTGTCCCCAATGCTTGTCGCGTTTTCTGGATTTTCCATTTCCAGTGATTTATTGGCTGATGAGGCTGTGCCTGCCATTGTGCTGCAGTCCCAAAAGCAAAGAATTCAAGTAATTCAGGAAGCCATTCCAACTGCTGTCTCGATTTTTGCTGGCGAAGCAGGAGGTGGTGCGGGTGTAGTTGTTTCGGCGGATGGATATGCACTGACAAATTATCATGTTGTCCAGCCAGCCGGTATTGCCATGCAGTGTGGTTTGTCTGACGGGCAGCTTTATGATGCCGTGCTTGTAGGGCTTGATCCAACGGGTGATGTTGCCTTGATAAAGCTTGTGGGGAGAAGTGATTTCCCGCATGCATCTCTCGCTGACAGTGAGCGCGTTGAGGTAGGCGACTTTTGTTTTGCAATAGGGAATCCCTTCTTACTTGCAACAGACTTACAGCCTTCGGTGAGTGCTGGTATTGTTTCAGGCGTACATCGGTATCAGTTTCCCGCAGGTACCATTCTGGAGTACACAGACTGCTTGCAGGTGGATGCAGCCATCAATCCAGGGAACTCAGGTGGCGGACTTTTCAATGCTCAAGGTCAGATTATTGGTGTGAACGGAAGGGCCTCGTTTGAAAAGCGTGGACGGGTCAATGTTGGGGTAGGCTATGCAATATCAGCAAACCAGCTAGAGAACTTCCTTGGGTTTTTGAAAGGGGGGCGATTGGTAGACCATGCCACGTTAGGCGCGACTGTTGCCACAAGTGCAGATGGTCGTGTTGTTGTCTCAGATATTCTTGAACGATCAGATGCGTTTCGTCGTGGCTTGCGTTATGACGACGAAGTCGTGTCACTTGCCGGAAGGCCAGTGCGGACGGTCAATGCATTCAAAAATGTACTTGGAACACTTCCAGCAGGCTGGCAGGTGCCATTAGTGTACCGACGTGCTGGGAAGCGTTTTGAGGTATTAGTGCGACTAGCAGCTGTGCATACATCAGCTCAGTTAGCTCGCATTGTTTCTCCAGAGGTGGGCCCAGACAGTCCAAATGAAGCCCCCAAGAATTCCCCTCAAGAGCCTCGCGAGGAACTCCCCGCCTCAGTACGAAATCTTTACGAGTCACGGCCTGGTTTTGTCAATTATCACTTCAATTTGCTTGAACAAGATCGTGTTGCTCGAGCGATTAAGTCTGCAATGGTAGATGCCTCGAGTGCACGTACATGGGTGCTCAAGGGGGAACTTGTGAATGGTGGTGCCTTTCGCATACAACTCAATGATGCTGAAGGTGTAATTGATTTGCCGACGGGTACAACGCGGGTTGATGCTGCCGCTGATCTTGATGTAGCCCCTAACCCGCCCGGAAGTGGTGGATTGCTTGGAGCACTCCTTGTTTGGCAGAGGCTCGTTCGTAATGGCCCTTCCGCCGTGGGGCGTACTGAGTATTTGGGTACGTCGCCTGTTTTTCCTCATCCCTCCGCTGCCATAGTTGGAGAGGAGGCACGTCCACTAAAATTGTTGGATACCCTTTCCACTTCTGTAAGTGCAGTTGAAGTGCAGTTTGCAGTTAATGAAAAAGGGTATGTTGAAGCCATTGATTTTTGGCATGAACCAGATGCGGATCCCTGTGAAGTTCGCTTTATTGGTGATCTCACGGAGCAAGGGTTGCCACGGGTGTTTGATGTTTGGCGAGGGGGCAGCCTCTTTGGTACGTTCAAGGTTGAATCTGTCGCATTCGGTGAAGGGAGAGAGGAGTGATTGCTGGACGAGTAGGACAACTTGTTGTTTTTTTATGTCTGGCGACGTCAATGTGTTCGCTTGCAAGGGCGGACAAAGCCTTGTCTAAAAAAATTATTGCTGAATCAGCAGAAAAAGTCGTAAAAATCTATGGGGCGGGTGGTCTACGTGGACTCGAAGCGTATCAAAGTGGAGTTCTTGTAGCTTCTGAGGGGCATGTGCTAACTGTGATGAGCACTGTTCTTGATGCTGACCAAGTCGATTGTGTGTTAGATAATGGCGTTCGTTATCGCGGAACCTTGGTTGGGGTTGATCCTCGACGACAGATAGCACTGCTGGCTCTTGACGCTGAGGATCTTCCGTATTTCGAGTTTACGAACACGAGTAAAAAACCAATAGTTGTTGGTGCCCGTGTGTTTGCTCTTTCCAATTTATTTGGTGTGGCGGTTGGAGATGAAAGAGTAAGTGTGCAGCATGGTGTTGTTTCTGCTCATGTGCCGTTGCAGGCGAGACGTGGTGGTTACGAAATCCCATTCAGAGGGAATGTGTATATCGTTGATTGTACGACGAATAATCCAGGTTCGCCCGGAGGTGCTCTTGTTGATTTGGAAGGTCATCTCATTGGTATGCTTGGAAAGGAACTTCGAGCATCCAATACAGGTTTATGGCTAAGCTATGCCATTCCTGTACAAGAACTTTTGCAAAGCTACGAAGATATTCGTTCAGGTGTCGTCTCATCGCCACCGCCGCAGGATGCGACGTCGTTTGATCCGACTGCGCTTGGTCTTGTGCTCGTTCCTGATCTTTTGAATCGAACGCCTCCCTTTATTGAATCAGTATGGTCTGGTTCTCCTGCTGAAAAAGCTGGCCTGGCGCCAGACGACCTTGTTGTGGCAGTGAATGGTCGAGTTGTGCAATCACGAGATGCCGTTCAACGTGCACTGGGAATTCTTGAGACCGGTGATCCAGTGAACATAACAATTGTCCGTCAAGGAGACGTTGTTGATGTTGATCTCGGGCCGTTGCCGCCTCCAAGCGAACCATCCGATGTGATGCGCACACAAAATGGAGTAAAGGAAGAATAAAAGGATAACGGATGAAGTTTCCAAGTAGCCTTATTTTTGCAATAGCTCTTGTAAGTGCATTGTTTTCTCAGATGTGTCTCAGTCTCTCAGCTAATACAGAGTCTGTCGATGTGGCGGAAGAGCTTGCTTTTCGAACTGCTGCGGCCAAGGTTGCTCATGCTGTTGTGAGAATTGAACCAGTCGGTTTTTCGGCAGTTACAAGTGATGATAGTTTGTCTTGGGGACCATCAACGGGAATAGTTATTGACCGAGGGGGATGGGTTCTCACGACATCTTTTGCTGTTCCTGTTGATAGACAGGAAGCAATGGTCGTGATCGCAGATGCCCAAAGTGCCGCTTTATCACGAAGTGTTGCTCGCGTTGTAGGGAGGGATGTTTCGCGAGGACTGGTTCTTCTCAAACTGGACAATGCGCTTCCGCTACAGCCCATCGATCGCGCTGTAGCAAAAGACAGTCTACGTGTCGGCCAGTGGACAATTTGTGTGGCTCGTGGTTGGGATGCCCAGACACCGAATATTGCGGTAGGTATTCTCTCTGCTGTGAATCGAGCGTGGGGAAAGGCTGTGCAAACTGATGCGGCGGTTTCTCCAGTGAATTATGGCGGTGCCTTAGTGGATATTCATGGTGATTGTATTGGAATGCTGGCACCCATGCCTGCTGAAGCTGCTGGAATGATGCAGGGTACAGAACTGTATGATTCAGGTATCGGTTTTGCAGTTCCGGTTGAAGATATTCTGCGTGTGCTTCCTCGAATGAAGGCCGGAGAAACGCTTGCGCCGGGGAAGTTGGGGATTTCGTATCAATCCCGTGATGTATTCACTGGCTTGCCGATCATTGCTACGAGTCGACCAGGATCACCTGCTGCCAAAGTTGGCTTACAGTCTGGAGATCGCATTGTTGCTGTAGGTGAACGTTCCATATCAAGAATAGCGGACGTGCGGCATGCCATGTCTTCTTTTTATGCGGGAGACCAGATGGCAGTGGTGGTTGAACGGCAAAACCAGTCAGAGAAGAATGATGTCCAGCGAATAAGCGTAATGCCTCGCCTTGTGGCATCTCTCCCACCTTGGAGGAGGTCTATCATTGGAATTGTTCCTAAGCGTTCTGCTCTAAAAAGCAATCAAGAAAAACAAAGTGGAGTAGTTGAGGTGGAATGGGTTTGGCCAGACAGTCCCGCTTCGAAAGCAGGTATTGTTCCTGGGGTAACGATTCAGTCAATCAAGTCCTCAGCAAAAAATAGTGAGCCAATGCCGGTCTCATCCGTTTCGATGTTGGCAGGAGTGCTTGCAGGAATTGAGGTTGGCGAAACAGTCACAGTCATAGTGAGTGACAAAAATGGAAGTCAACAAAGTCATAAGATGATAACAGTGGTGATGCCGGATGGCGTTCCTGACGAAGTGCCAGTCCGCTTGGATTCACCAAGCCCTGCAGCCGTTGTAAAACTTGAGGCAGCGGAAATATCGGCTCCACCTCTTGCAGTGATTCCATCGGGAAAAAAAGAAGATGTGGTCGGAGTCCTTATCTATTTTGGTCGGCCTCACGGTCCTGTTGATATTGAGGAGGCAGCTATCTGGCAGCGAGCTGCTGATCGTTATGGAGTCGCAATTATATTGCCAGGTTCAGCCGATCCTCAGCGGTGGGGCCGTGCAGATATTCAAAATGTTGCTCGGTCTATTGATTCACTTCGTAGTCGCCGTGATATTGATGAATTGCGATTAGCTGTTTCTGGAACAGGGGCTGGTGGGGCTTT
>JBDOMS010000163.1:0-1894 GCA_039831735.1 Pirellulales bacterium | reverse complement strand
TTTCCCCAGCGGCCCGTTTCACCATGATGAAATCCGTGGTCGCTCCACAACACAAGAATCGTGTTGTCGGCATACCTTGACTTTTCGAGTGACTCAACGATCTGGCCAACAAGGTCATCCACCATTGCCGTACATGCAAGGTACGCCTGAATTGCAGGCTTCCATTGACCCATGTCTCGTATTCTTTTGAGCCACGGATTGTGTGCCATCTTGGCGTGGGCAGCTGGCACATCATTGAGATCATTTTCAAGGAAACCCTCCGGAAGTTTGATGTCCTCCAAGGGGAATTGGTCAAAGTACTTTTGTGGTGCGTAATTCGGCAGGTGAGGCTCAAAGATGCCAGCACCAAGAAAAAAAGGCTCCTTCAACTGACCCTCAAGCAATTTTCCCTTCACCCACTTGGCGGTCTTTCCATCAGGGTGGTCATCCACAGTGACATCTGGATGGCAAGGGCCCCAGTCGGCTGTTCTCGCCCACCCACCCAAGGGAAGCTGAGAGGAGAATTTAAGTCCTTCGAATGACGGCAGGTCCTGTGTTTTGCTTGGGTAGTACTCATCAAAACCTCGACCCTTCACTTCGTAATTAAAGTGATAGCCATGAAAAAGTTTTCCTGCACCACACACATAGTATCCATGCTGCTGAAAGAACTCAGGCAGCAGCACTGCATGATTCAGAATTGGATTGTGGGTCAAAGAACTTTTATTAATGTAGTTTCCCGAAGTCGACGGTCTAATGCCGCTCATGATGGCAGATCGTGATGGACCACAACACGGCGCTGCACAGTGCGCATTGGTGAAAACAATCCCTTTGGAGGCGAGCCCATCGATACAAGGCGTGTGAGCCTGAACATTACCATGAAGGATGCCAGTCCAGTCGTTTAGATCATCAATGGCAATAAACAGAATGTTTGGTTTTCTTTGCTGAATCCGTGTTTCCTTTGCGTCACTTGTATCGCATGACACGCACCACTGACTTACCGCGAGACTGAGTATGACTATTAACTGCCTCATGGTCGTTTTCTTCCTTCTGTAGATTTCGTGATGGGACGACCTCCTTATTCTCGTAAAGGCAGAATGTCGAAGTGATTGAGGACGTTCTCCAACAATGCACTCATAGCCTCATCATGATAAACACCCCAGGCCGTTGCAATGGATCCAGTGTGAAATACACGGCCACCATTCGGACGTTCCCAATAAATAATTTCCGCAATTGTCTGTTCGTTTCCACTTCGCGGCTTGTGGCCCTCAGCGTTATAGTCGATCACACGACGAGAATCCTCACTGCGGGCCAGCGTGGTGATCCCTCTCGGCTCAACCAACCCTTTCACGGCGGTGTCCGGAGTTGCTCGCTGTAACGTCGACAACCTGACGTCGAATTCATGTCCCACGGCACCAACACCCGGACGAATCCAACCAAAGGCCTCTCCCTTCTTTAACCCAACCTTGTTTGGATAGTTGAAAAGAAAATGCTCTGGCTGATCAACCTTATACGGCTGAAAGCTCCCCCCCCACCCGATACATGTCAGCCCTACAACTTTCCACGCTGGGTATCCACAAAATCGCATGAGACTTCCGCGCTTTTTATCACAGCTGTGATAAAGCTCACCAACTTGCGCAAGCCGACGCCCACCAATGCCCGCCCCGTACTTCCGACATTCCATGTATTCATCTTCTTCATCATACGTAACTCGCCAAAACATCGTGTTGCCAGATAAGACGATTACGTCACCACCTGACCGCAGGTATGTATCAATGCCTTCATACGCACTGGCAGACCAGTATTCACTATGACCATTGATCACCACAGCTTCATAGCCATCTAACAGACTCGGATTCCGGTCCACATCACGATCTGTCAAGACGTCATAGTCGTACCCATGCTCATCCAACCAGAG